>JAEZDQ010000082.1 GCA_023433225.1 Bacteroidota bacterium
GGACAAGGACCCTCTGATTAACTAAATCGATCCAATAATTTTTGGATGATTTCCGGATAAGACTTTAAATTTTCAATATACTTTCGGCTCTTTGATGAAACAAAACCAATCATTTGCTTTGGCTGTAAAAGATGAAGAAAATTCCATTTGGTTGTGCCACTCCATTCTCCTATCTAAATCACAAGTTTCACCTATATAATAAATGTCTAATTGTGTCGAATATATGATGTAAACAAAGTGCATAAACAAAAAAGAGCAACCGTTTAAGTTGCTCTTTGCTCCCCCTCTTGGGCTCGAACCAAGGACCCTCTGATTAACAGTCAGATGCTCTAACCAGCTGAGCTAAGGAGGAATCTTCCTGAATTGGACGGCAAATATAAAGCGTTTTTTTTATTTAGCAAATTTTAAAATACAAATTTATCCTGGACCCAATCATAAATATCTTTCCCGAAAATTAAGGCCATCAGGCTCAATAAGATAATCATGCCGATGGTTTGCAGAATACCCATGGCTTTTTCGTTCAACTTGCGCCCTGTTACCATTTCGCCCAATGTAATCAGCGCATGGCCCCCGTCCAATCCCGGGATGGGCAGCAGGTTCAGGAAGGCCAGCCACATGGAAAACATGGCCGAGAAAGACCAAAAGAAATTCCAGTCCCATTCCTTGGGTAATTTCCGCGCGATGCCCAACGGGCCGGAAGCTTGTTTATAGGCTTCGGTCTTGGGCTTGATGAGTATCTTGAATTGTTTGATGTTGTAACCCAATCCGATGAAGGATTCTTTGATTGCAAGCGGAACAGCCGAGAAAAAACTGTGTTTGTTATGCACCGTAAAATTCTCCTTCAAATGGATGGCCGGCCGGAAACCGATGGTTCCGCTGTCCGAAACCGGAGCTTTGAGTTGGGTGATTTTACCGTTTCTTACTACATCGAGCAGCACCGAATCGCCTTTATAATTAGGCAATACTTCAGCTAATTCATCGAAAAAAACCAAACTTTTACCATTGATTGAAAGAATACGGTCACCGTTTTTCAATCCTGCCTGAAGAGCAGAAGCGGTTGAAACCGAATCGACCACAATGCCGCTGACCCGGGGAAACATAAATGTTTCGCGCCCACCGCTGGAAAGTAATTTTTTAATTTGTTCATCCTGAATATGAAGTTTGACGGTTTCACCGTCCCGATCCACCAGTATTTCATCGCTGAGCAGTATGTCGAGCATCAGGCGGTTGAACTGCTCCTGAGGTTTTCCGTCAACGCTCAGGATTTTATCACCGTTCCGGAATCCGATTTCCTTGCCTAAATCATTGAACATAAGTCCGTTTTCCTGGATTTTGCCCACCGATTCATAACGTTGGCCATTGATCATGAACATTCCGGTCAGGATTACCCAGGCCAAAAGCACATTGACCGTAACACCGCCCAATAAAATTATGAGCCTTTGCCAAGCGGGTTTGCTCCGGAATTCCCAAGGTTTTGGGGGGCTTTTCATCTGATCGGTGTCCATGCTTTCATCTACCATTCCGGCAATTTTCACGTACCCGCCCATAGGCAACCAACCGATACCGTAAGTGGTTTCGCCGATTTTCTTTTTGAAAAGGGAAAACCAAGGATCAAAGAAAAGGTAGAATTTTTCGACTTTGGTTTTGAATAATTTAGCCGGGATGTAATGCCCCAATTCATGTAGCGTAACCAATAAGGAAATCATCAAAATGAATTGGCCTAAACGTATTATAATATCCATTGAATAGTTTCTCTTGAAATTTAATTTGCAAAAGTACGGTATTTCATCCGTTTGCCGTTATTTCCACTCCAAAGTTTCAATGAGGTGGATGACATCTTTTTTGAGGTATTGGATGGCGGGTTGGAGCGAATCGTATTGGGGTGGAGTAGAAAAATAGACCGAGCCCGAAATGAGGTACCGGAGGCTGTCGGTAGCATGGAATTGTAGGTTGATGGCGGATTCGCCGCCGAGCTCAAACAGAGTTCCGTAAACTTTTTTCTCGTCAAAAATGAATTCCCGCGGAGAAATATAACTGGCTTTCACAGTCTGCTCATGAACGAGTTTTTCACTGTCTTTTATTTTTGTGGCCAAATCTTCCTTTCCCTTTACTACAAAATAAGTGAGGTAAATATTGGCCTTCATGTCCGGGTAGTGCAAGATGTACCAACAAGGTTGGTTTTTCTCTTGGGGATTGCTGCGTTTTGAGAATTCAAATTGGTAATTGCAATCCGATTCGAACGTACGGTAAACAGGTGCCGGATATTCCAAACGGAGGTGGCCGATGGGCTTCAGCCCGTAATCTTCTTTGCATGAAGCCAAAGCCAAAATGAAAATCAAACCCGGTAAAAATTTCATAGGTTACGGAAGCTTAAAAAGGTAAATCATCGGACTCGTCCATAGGATTCTCGGACGGGCTTTCCTTGGCGAAACTACCCGAATCTGCCGGCGTATGGCTTTGCGGGGCATGGCTCTGAGAGTCGCCGCTTTTTGGGGTCAAAAAGGTAAATTCATTTACGATGACCTCGGTGGTATAACGATCTTGACCGTTATTGTCCTGCCATTTTCGGGTTTTTAATTTGCCTTCGATGTATAGCTTGTCGCCTTTCTTTACATATTTTTCAAAGATCTCCGCCACTTTATTCCGCACCACGATATAATGCCATTCGGTTTGGGTTATTTTTTCACCGCTATCTTTCGAAGTATAGGATTCGCTGGTGGCCAGCGGGAACCTTCCGATTTTATTTTGGTCGTCAAACTGGTGGATTTTCACATCATCTCCAACATTTCCAATCAGTATCACTTTGTTCAATGTTCCGTTCATGATTCAACTTTTACCAAATATATAAAAATTATACAGGATTTTTTTCAAAAAAGTATTTTTCCATGGGTCTTGGCAGAGCGAGTTTATTCAGTTCGTTTGGTGTAATTATTTTTGCCTCAAACTTTTCTGCCCAAGTTTTTAATTGATTTTTTTCTACCACCGAACGCCAAAAAGTGATTTTCAACCATTGGTGGGTCAAGACGTGTTTTTCATGGTATTGTTTGTCCCAAGAAAGTTTCAATCCCAATTCTTCCATAGCGGATTGCAAAGATTCCGTTTCCAGCAGAGGGAAATTGTAGAGATTTTGCCAGACATCCTTTTGGGTTCTCTTCTTAATCAAAAACTTTTCACCATCGGTGATTTCCAAGAAATGAAATGTCCGTTCTTTTATTTTCAGCTTTTTAGACTTAACAGGCAAGAGGTGTACGGTATTTTTTGCCAAAGCTTCGCAGGAATCATGAACGGGACAGGCGGAACATTTCGGGTTTTGGGGCGTACAAATCGTTGCGCCGAGTTCCATCACTGCTTGGTTGAAGTCGCCGGGTTTTAACGGGTCAATCACTTCTTTTCCCAATTCAAAAAAATATTTTTTTGCTTCGGATGAAGCGATATCCAAATGGATATTGAAATACCGTGCATACACCCTGTATGCGTTTCCGTCCACTGCAGGAACGGCTTCACCAAAAGCGATGGATGCGATGGCAGCCGCAGTATAGGGGCCGATTCCTTTGAGTTTTTCTAAGTCTTTAAAATTATCGGGGAATTGCGCATTCAGGTTTTCCACAATGAAGCGTGCGGTAAAATGGAGGTTCCTCGCACGCGAATAATAACCCAAACCCTGCCAGAGTTTCAGGACTTCAGATTCATTTGCAGCCGCCAAATCTTGAATTCGAGGGAAGCGTTCGGTAAATCGGAGGTAATAATCAACTCCCTGAGCCACCCGGGTTTGTTGTAAGATAATTTCGGAGAGCCAGATTTTATAAGGGTCTTGGTGCGTTCTCCACGGCAGATTTCGCCGGTTTTTATTAAACCAAATCAATATCAGATAGTTAAAACTCATAAATATAAGCGGATTTCTTTTTTTGTTTAGGTGTAAGTATTATATTTGCAGCCATTTAATTGAATTAACAAATTTAGCAACAAATATTTATTATTATGACGAAAGCAGAAATAGTGAGTAATATTTCAGGCAAATTAGGCCTTGAAAAGAATGAGACTCAAAAAGTCGTAGAACAGTTAATGGAAGAAATTAAAAGCTCTTTGGAAGCAGGTGAGAATGTTTACCTAAGAGGTTTCGGTTCTTTTATTATTAAAAAACGGGCTTCCAAAACCGGAAGGAATATCTCGAAAGGGACATCTATTGAGATTCCGGCACACAATGTTCCGGCATTCAAACCGGCAAAAACTTTCACGGAAAGCGTAAAATCAAAAGTTAAAGTAAAATAATTCGGATATGCCAAGCGGAAAAAAGAGAAAGAGACACAAAGTGGCTACCCACAAACGCAAGAAAAGACGAAGATTGAACCGGCATAAAAAGAAAAAATAAACTTTGGTTTTATAGTCTAAAATTAACGCACTTTCCAGGTTTTATACCTGGTAAGTGCTTTTGTTGTTTGTTTGTATTCATTGTATCCATCATATGAATAAAGAATTAGTAGTATCCACTATAGAAGATGGTGTCCGCATTGCATTACTGGAAGACGGCAGGTTGATGGAACTCCATCAGGAAGCCGTAGATTCAAATTTTGCAGTGGGTGACATGTACTTGGGGAAAGTAAAAAAACTTGCTCCGAGTCTAAACGCGGCTTTTGTTGACATTGGTTATTCCAAAGACGCATTCCTTCATTACCATGATTTAGGGCCACATGTGCGGTCCCTGATCCAATATACGGAACTGGTCAGTTCCGGTAAATTCAAATCGGCCAACCTAAAATCCTTTCGAAAGGAACCGATGATTCAAAAGGACGGCTCGATGAGTGAAGTCCTGAAACCCGGCGACCCGATTGTGATTCAAATCACCAAAGAACCCATTCACAGCAAAGGGCCGAGGATTACCTCTGAAATATCCATTGCGGGAAGGTTCCTGATTTTGGCTCCTTTTTCGGACAAAGTTTCCATTTCCCAAAAAATAAAGAACAAAGCCGAGCGAGACCGCTTGGTCGCATTGGTAGAAAGCATCAAGCCCGAAGGTGTCGGCATCATCATCCGTACCGTTGCCGAATCCAAAAAGGTGGCTGAATTGCACGCCGACCTGAACTATTTGATCAACAAATGGCAACAGGTGTTTAAAAATATCCAGAAACGAAAGGCACCGTCCAAACTTTTGAGCGAAGTGGACAGGGCTTCATCGATTCTGCGGGACAATTTCAATGAGGATTTTACGAAAATTTCGGTGGACGATGAAGTTTTCGCCCGCGAAATGCAGGAGTACATCGAAGTCATTGCACCCGATAAATCCGATATCATAAAAGTTTATTCCGGTACCGAAATCCCGCTTTTTGAAAAAGCCGGTATTGAAAGGCAAATCAAGCAATCATTCGGGAAGAACGTGACCATACCTCAATCCAAAGGGGCTTACTTGGTCATTGAACATACCGAAGCTTTGCATGTCATCGACGTCAATTCCGGTAACATCACCCGGAATTCCAATAACCAAGAAGAAAGTGCACTTGCCGTCAATAAAGTTGCGGCGACCGAAATCGCCCGGCAGTTAAGGCTCCGCGATATGGGTGGCATCATCGTGGTGGATTTCATCGATATGACCAACAACCAAAACAAAAGGACATTGTATGAACATTTCAAGCTCGAAATGCAAAAAGACCGTGCAAAACATAAAATCTTACCGCCGAGTAAATTCGGATTGATTCAAATCACAAGGCAAAGAGTTCGACCTGAGCTGAACATCAAAACCGTGGAGGAAAACCCCAACGCCGGTTCCAAAGAAGTTGAAGCACCCATCTTGGTCATCGAGCGCATTGAACAGGTGCTCCGAAATATTTTGGAAAATAAAGGCAAACAAGCCAAGGAAATTTCGCTTCACGTTCATCCATTCGTAGCTGCCTACCTTACCAAAGGCGTTCCGAGCATCCGGCAAAAATGGTATTTGAAGTACAAAAGATGGATTAAAATTGTCCCCAGAGAATCATACAAATATTTGCAATTCAATTTTTTAAATAAGAACAATACCTTGCACAATGAATCGAACTGATTACAAAAAGCGTTTATTTTCAGATTTTAATTTTCATTCAGGTTATTTTTCATTTATTTTGTGGCAAATTTAGAATGGAGCAAAAGACAGATTTGTTGAGGTGGCAATGGCCGTTTTTTTTAATTTTTTTTGTGATTAATTTCACGGGGATGATGGCCATTGCATACTACGGCAAAGAGGAACTCCATTTACATTTCAACGAAATTTACCACAACTCCTTTGGTGATTATTTCTTCCGCTACTATACCGACGTGGCAACGACTTATGTGCTGATCGTAACTTTATTGTATATCATTTGGAAAGGAACTTGGAAGCATTTTTTATTTCTTGGAACGGCTGCGCTTTTTTCGAGCGTCGTCAGTTCATTTATCAAAAGGACGTTTTTTGTACACGGGCATCGGCCGACTTATTATTTTGAACTCAAAAATGTAAAACTCCGCCTGATTGAGGGGGTTGAATCGCAAATCCCTTATACCTTCCCGTCCGGGCATACCGTACTGGCCGTAATCCTTTGTTTTTACCTCTGTATGCAAATCAAAAACCGATGGTTGCAAACATTCATCTGTTTGTTGATGGGACTGGTTGCCATCGGCAGGGTTTATTTGTCCAAACATTTTGTAATTGATACCATAGGCGGAAGCATGTTGGGATTATTTTTTGCTATCTTAGGCTATTATTTGATTTGGAATTCTTCCAATGAAAAATTGAACCGTAAAATCATTCCGGCCAAAAAATGAGCTGAGTATTTTAAGACGCTCTCATTTGGCGGGTGGATTAAAATAATGTAGATGAAAGAAAAACTTCTCATAAGCCTTGTTGAGTTCGATATCGAATGGGAAGATCCCCAAGCGAACCGGGAATTTTTATCGGACTTGTTCAAAGGGATTGAGACGGATTTGATTGTGCTTCCCGAAATGTTCCCGACCGGATTTTCCATGAACCCGGAAAAAATTGCCGAAAAACATTTTGGAGAAACCTACGAATGGATGAAGTCCCAAGCCCAAATGAGAAACGCTGCCGTTTGTGGCAGCATTTCAACTGTGGAGAACGGAAAATATTACAACCGTTTTTATTTCGTGACACCGGAAGAAACCTATGTGTACGACAAAAAACATTTGTTTGGTTACGGGAGGGAAACCGAAGCTTATTCCGCGGGTAATGAAATCATTTCGTTTGATTATTTAGGGTGGAAAATCCGGCCGATTGTTTGTTACGACCTACGTTTTCCGGTTTGGTGCCGGAATTCAGATGATTACGACCTGCTGATTTGTGTAGCAAACTGGCCGGCGGTACGGGTAGAAGCCTGGAAAGCACTGTTGAAAGCCCGGGCCATCGAAAACATGGCTTATACCATTGGTGTAAACCGAATCGGAACGGATGATTATGATTTGAAATACAACGGAAATTCCAAAGTTTTTGATGCTGTCGGAGAAGAAGTAAAACTGGACGCCAAGAAGAAATTCCTTTTTCAAGCTGAAATTTCTGCCGAATTACTCCGGAATTTCAGGGATAATTTCCGATTTCTCGATGACCGGGATGCGTTTGAAATTAAAACCATCAATTAATTCCGATTCAATTTCCCCAAATTCATTGTAGTCTAAGCGGATTAGATTAATTTTGCGGATTATTTAGCTGTATGAAGAACATCCGTAATTTTTGTATCATTGCGCATATTGACCATGGGAAAAGCACCCTCGCTGATAGGCTTTTACAAATTACCAATACCATTACCGAACGCGAATCTCAAAACCAAATCCTGGACGATATGGATTTGGAAAGGGAAAAGGGAATTACCATCAAGTCACACGCCATCCAGATGGAATATGAAAAGGACGGAGAAAATTATATTCTTAATTTAATCGACACCCCCGGCCACGTGGATTTTTCGTATGAAGTTTCCCGTTCCATTGCCGCATGTGAAGGAGCTTTGCTGATTGTGGACGCCGCACAGAGCATCCAGGCACAAACCATATCCAATTTATACCTTGCACTGGAAAATGATTTGGAAATCATTCCGGTGTTGAATAAAATCGATTTGCCCAGCGCGAACCCCGAAGAAGTGACCGATGACATCGTGGATCTTTTGGGATGCAGACCTGAAGAGGTTTTAAGAGTAAGCGGAAAAACCGGAGAAGGGGTGGAGCACTTGCTGCATACCATCATCGAAAAAGTACCACCGCCAACAGGCGACCCCGATGCGCCCTTACAGGCTTTGATTTTCGATTCGGTTTACAATCCTTTCCGGGGGATCGAAGCTTTTTATAAAGTGGTCAACGGAGAAATCAGAAAAGGGCAGGAAGTGAAATTCATGGCGACGGGAAAGAAATACGGAGCCGATGAAATCGGGACTTTGAAATTGAAACAAGTCGAAAAGAAAGTCATCAAAACCGGGGATGTGGGCTACATCATTTCGGGTATAAAGGAAGCGGTCGAGGTAAAAGTAGGCGATACGATTACTTCGGTGGAAAATCCTGCCGCTAAAGCGATAGAAGGATTTGAAGAAGTAAAGCCGATGGTTTTCGCCGGGATTTATCCGGTCGATACCGAAGATTATGAAGAATTGCGATTTTCGATTGAAAAACTGAGATTGAACGATGCTTCCCTGACTTTTGAGCCGGAATCTTCAGCCGCATTGGGATTCGGTTTCCGTTGCGGGTTTTTGGGAATGCTCCATTTGGAAATCATACAGGAACGCTTGGAACGAGAATTCAATATGAATGTCATCACGACGGTTCCCAACGTGTCTTACCACGCTTACACCGAAAAACATCCGGATAAAAAAATACTGGTCAACAATCCTTCCGAATTGCCGGACCCATCGGGGCTGAACCGGGTGGAGGAGCCCTATATCCGCGCATCCATCATTACCAAATCCGACTTCGTAGGACAAGTAATGAATTTGTGCATCGAAAAAAGAGGGATTCTGAAAAACCAGAATTACCTGACCCAACACCGAGTGGAATTGATTTTTGAATTGCCTTTGGCGGAAGTGGTATTTGATTTCTATGACCGTTTGAAGTCCATTTCCAAAGGTTATGCGTCTTTTGATTATGCGCCATTGGATGTCCGCCCTTCGAAGTTGGTAAAGGTGGATATCCTTATCAACGGAGAACCGGTCGATGCTTTATCGGCTTTGATCCATGTGGACAATGCCTACGGAATCGGGAAAAAAATGTGTGAAAAGCTGAAGGAACTAATCCCGAGGCAGCAGTTCGACATTCCCATCCAAGCGGCAATCGGTGCGAAAGTTATCGCGCGTGAAACGATCAAGGCCCTTCGGAAAGACGTTACCGCGAAATGTTACGGGGGAGATATTTCCCGTAAAAGAAAGTTGTTGGAGAAGCAAAAAGCGGGTAAGAAGAAAATGCGTCAGATTGGAAGAGTTGAAGTCCCCCAATCTGCTTTCTTAGCGGTTTTGAAGCTGAATGATTGATTCTTTGAAAAATTTGTCCGAAAAGGGGTATTTTCGGTATGGGTGAAATCTTGATTTTTTGAGTGGTTCAAAATGGGGTTAATCTACTGATATACAGTTCGTAATTGTGGTCATTGCAGGTGCCCCAACGCATACTGCAGATGCCTCAACGGAGAGTGCAGGTACCTCAACGCAGGGTGCAGGTGCCTCAACGCATGGTGTTTTTTAAATTCTTTGCCGTGCGGGGGATTGTATTGGTCTTTCGCTGTGCTCAATACTCCGTTTATATAGAATTCTATAGGAGGTGTCTCCCACCTCAAAACCCGGAACAATCTCACATCAAGACCTCGGGCACGACAAGGACTCTGTCACCCCTTGGGGTTTGTTTCAAACGGGATGGCGGGTGCTAGCTCTCTGTCATCACCTATACCTATTCCAAGTGCGGAACACCTTATAGTTCGACAAGCTCACTATGACGGCGGATCGGTGGAGGGGTCCCGGATCTTTTGCTCAACTACTTAATACGAGGGTATATTTTACTTCCAGAAATACCATTGGCTGCCGTTGAATACGGCGACAGCTTGGGCGTCGGTATCGTAACAAATCATGCCCGGATAGGGGCTGGCCACGTTCAGATGGGGGCTGGCAATTTTGGGTAAGACCAAGGCTTTGTCGGGAGATTCCAAGACGAGTACGCCATCTGCGGTACTGGTAGCGGCTCCGATTATGGTTCCTTCCCCGTCTTCAGATGCGGCATTGAGATGGGTCATATTGAGCTGGTTCAAATTCCCTGCTTCCGATAGTTCTTTCCAGGTTCCGTTTTCAAATACTTTTACTTTCCGGTCGGCGGTATCGAATACAAAAGTCCCGTTTACCTCCGCGGGCAAAGTGGTTACCGCCGGGAGGATGATCCCGCGGGTATTTCCGGCAGTTTCAAAATCGAGCAGGGCACTGCCTTCCACGTTGTCTTTGCCGATGGCAATTTGGGCTTGTACACCCACAGCCAAAAGCAGCAGGGCGGATAAAAGGGCTATTTTGGGTTTCATTGTTTTCATTTTTTGTCAGGATATGGGTTGGTTTTTTATTCAATACAATAGGGTTCTATGCAGTTCCAAATGGTTCCGTTGTAGAGTTTGATACAGTCATCCGTCTCATCATAGACCAGCATTCCTTCTACAGGGGAAGCTATCGTACCTGGATTCGTGTTTGGCACACGCGTGATTACGAATCCTTTGTCTTTGGACTGGAGAACGAGGTAGCCGTTGGGGATATTTTCCGGCCAGCCTTCGGGTTGATTGTTCAGTGTACTGATGCCGACTATGGATGTCAATGCCGTGCCGGAAGCAGGGTCTTCGGCACAAGGTTCGCAGCTTTCTACATCGATTTGAATGGTTTTTTCAATTTCACAATCGCCATTTTCGAAATACTTGGTGTAGCTGATGGTGGCTTGTCCGGCTGACACACCTGTTACGACACCAGTGGTGGCATCGACTGTGGCGATTGCCGGGTTATCACTTTCCCAAACGCCATCGGCATCGGGGTTGGAAAGGGTTAGGGTTTCACCGATGCAAAGCGGGGATGAACCTTCTTCGATGGTGATTTCACCAAGGGTATTGATGGTGATGGTGATTTTGGCACGGGGGCTGGGGTAAGTGATGGGGTCACCGGTTCTTTTGTTTGAAATCCGGTATTCTGCTTCGACGGTACCGCTTATAAATGACGGATGACGGGTAAAAGTAATGACTCCCGTAGTGGTATTGGCACTGAATGTTCCTTTGCCGGCAATGACCAAATTGGCGGAGTTATTGGTAGCGTTGGTGGGGTTGTTGTATTCAAATAACTTGATGGTAGAATAAAGGAGCACAAAAGGGTCTCCACCTACCGGCTCTGCAGGCGTCACATAATCATCAATGTCGAAACTGGTGTCCGCGGGAACGCACATTCCGATTGAAACCGGGGTTACTGTGGGTGGGCTTCCGGCATAGGATGGCGGTGCGGTACAATTATAGGAACTGGAATCCTGAGGAGTCAGGGAGGCCGGGCGCAATACATTGGTGACTGTTCCTCCCTGACTATCAAATATATTACTTCCGGTTTGAGTTGTATCGAAAAATAAAATCTGTTCTGTTGCGCTGTCTCCTATAAACGTTCCTCCAGTGTTCATATTGGTGGTACCCGTAAAATAAAAAGCACCGTAACCATTTATATCTCCTGAATTCCTGAAATTTACCCCCCGCACAAATCCGGTACGGGTATTTGTTAAATAAGACGAGGTTCCTTCAATATTAATTCCGTCCGGCCGATCATAGGTGATGCCGGTTCCTATTGCATGAATAAGCCCCGCATTGGTTACGGTTCCGTTACCTACAAAAAAGGTTTTAACTATAATTTTACAATTGTTAACCAGTTCCGCACCTGCATTATTCAATTCAAACTGACCTGTGATGTTTACGGTTCCATTATTATGCATCCGGTTGATGGCTTGGTTCATCTTGAAATTACCGGCGGTGCCATGGGTTACGGTAATTGTACCATTATTGGTCAGCATGGGGCCGTTGTATTGTACATCTGAGACATTGACAAATTCCAATAAATCATCATTGGTAAGGTAGGTGGTAGAGGTGATACTGTTCACCACATTGGATACCTTCATATGTCCATAATTGTTTAGGGTAGAGGAAAGGGTTTGTAACCTTTCGAATTCCCAATAGCCTGAGTTGTCTAAATCTCCGATGAATGTTATTTGTGTTCCATTGAGGTAAACCTCGCCGCCTAAAAGATTGTTCCAATACCATCCTTGAACATTTACCCCGGAGTTAATTATCAACAAATTGTGATTGGTTACATTGACTGTTGAGGGGTCAAGCCCACCGTTAAGCCTAATCTCTCCTTGGTTAATAATCTCAGATCCGGCTAAAAACTCAGTTGTTCCGGAAATGGTCAACGTACCGGAGTTGTTTAGTGTCCCGGGAAAATCATGAAAAGTAGTACTGGTGTAAGTACCTGAATTAATCATGGAAGCACCGGTGGAGAATGTAGTTCCACCTGTATTCGTAATGGTTCCGTGGTTTTCAAGTAAACCCGAAAGGCCTGATACTTGCGTAGTGGAATAGTTGCCTGTATTTAAGAAAGAACCTCCGGCTAAGAATGTAGTTCCACCTGTATTTTCTATGGTTCCGTGGTTTGTCAAAGTTCCTGCAAAATTGTTTATTTGACCTGTTGTAATCGTAGCCCCGGTATTGTTAATTAAACTTCCTGTTAGATTTATCAATCCACCCGGATTAAAGGTTTTGAAGTTTTCGATAGTACCCGCATGAGTTCCACCACTGTTCATTGAAAAATTCATGGTTCCGTAATTTGTAATTGTACCATTTATAAGGTTTCCTGCATTAATTGATACCGGGCTTATGGTTCCGTTTACAGAAACAAATACATTTCCGCCGGCGTTGACTGCTAATGAACCACCTGCCAATGTTCCCCCAGGTGCAATACACAAAGTTCCCCCGGACTCGACGGTAATGAATGCAGAAACACTTACCCCACTTGGTATACAATAGGTTTGCCCGCTCGGTACGGTTATGTTTGTCCAGTTGTTGGAGGCAGAAAGTGTTTGCGTACAGCTCCCACAAACGTTTGCAGGGGAGACCGTTTGTGCGTTGTTCCCGGAAACGGGGTCGTTACCTCCGTGGGTAATTGTAGTCGAAAGCGTATGGGAACCGGATGCTAACATTTGTGCCGTAATGGTTAAGGTAGCAGTCACGGCGTTTGCGAAACTCCCGATTGTCCACACTCCTGTGCCATTGTTATAAGTACCAACGGAAGCAGAATGGCTAACATAAGAAAAACCGGAAGGTAAAAGACTATTCACTTTGGCAAACAAGGTAGCATCAGGCCCGAGGTTTTGGGCGGTAATCGTGAATGTAACATTATTTCCGGGAGTGGGTTGGGTAATGCTCATAACCACTGAAACGCCCAAATCAGCAGTGGGCAATACAGGGGTAACTGAAGCAGAAGCCGTATTATTGCTGTTGTTTGGATCCGTTACTCCGCCTAGAATAGTTGCGGTATTTGTAAGGTTGGTCCCGCTGACTACTTTTGCGGTGATCGTAAGGGTTTGGGTCACTGTATTTGCCATATTTCCTATATCCCAAACGCCGGTTCCTTGGGTGTATGTCCCGGAAGATACGGTGTGGCTGACATATTCATACCCCGCCGGTAATAGATCGGTTACGTTTACATTGGTCGCAGTATCGGGTCCATTGTTTTTTGCCTGAACGGTAAATACCACATTGTTCCCTAAAGTAGGTGTGTTGTTGTCCACATTTTTGGTAACCTGCAAATCTGCCGAAGCAAGTTGTGGGGTTAGGGTTAGTGTGGCAATATTGTTGGATATATCTGTTTCTATATAAGTAGGAGTACTCCCAACTATTTCTGTTAGGGCAGCAGCCACTTTATAGCCATCTGCAGTAGCCGAAGTCGTTTTGGTTTTGGCTATAATTGACCGAACCCGAGTATTAGCACCGCTATTAACTCCAATTTCAGGAATGTTCCAAACTCCAGTTTCAGGTGTATAAGTGCCATATCCTGAGGTGCTAACATATTCAAAACCGGGAGGCAACTTGAATGTTACACGAGCTCTCGCGTTATTTCCACTTACAGTACTTGCCGTGAGTACAAAAGTCACGTTCTCTTCTAATTCAGGCGACATATTAGTAGGCGGGGTAATCGCTATGGATAGATTTCGTTCTTGATGTAATGGAATTGTCGTAGCCGTACTGGTAGCAGCATAAGGAGCTAAAATCTGAGCAGTATTACTGTGAGGGTTTCCCGGAGGGGTATGCCAACCCAGAAACGTACGGTCTGTATTAAAAATCAAAACCGCTGTACCACCATTGGGTGCTATATAAGGAATAGTCCAACTCAATGTCTTTGTACCGGAATTCCAAGCCACTTCGCCATGTGTTCTTCTGTAATCATTTGCGCCATGTGTATAAGTCCAGTCTGAAGACAGTTGATCCGTAACTGTTACGTTAGTTGCCGCTGCATTGCCTGAATTTGTGACAATAACCATGAAATTAACCCGGGTATTGCCTCCATGGTGGTAACCGGTTTTGGTAATGGACAAGTTCGCCTGTCCCCAGACTAACGAGGAACCCAATAAAAAGAGCGCGAGAAAAAAAGGAGCCAATAAAGACTTTGCTTGGGGTATAGATAGGTTCATCATAGGTATTTTATAGGTAATCAAAAAAAGGTTGTATAGGTTGGTGCAAATTTATTAAAAAAACCATACGATATTCATTTCGAATTGAATATAATTTTAATCTTTTTGGTTGTTTAGATCCTTCGCTCCGCTGCGCTCGCTCTGAATGACAACCCTGTCATCTCGACGATGGGAGATATTTTTATATCCTTCGCTCCGCTCGCTCTGACAAATGGCGTTGGAAGAATAAACCTACTGATTATCCGTCTCAAGCCTTGTCAAGGTTCCAAACCTTGACAAGGCTCAATTAACGACCAAACCAAAACCTGAGCCTGTCGCAGGATACCTGTTTAACTTTTGCCTTCTTTGAATGACCAAGCAACCCATAAAAACCCGGCTGCTTTTTTTAACAAAAACTTAAGGATTTTTAAGTCAAATTTCATAAAATCTGGTCGAAATCGGCATTTTCAAGCCCATTTTACAGCATACTTATAGCGTACCAAAGCCTACCCAAAGGCATGGATAAAGCATTACAAAAGCGTGAATCACAAGGATTTGTTAAAATTTTATCAAATTCATCACTATAATCAGCCCCAACCATCCATAATCCCATCATCCCACACCCAACCGAAAAACCATGGTTCGACAGGCTCACCATGACGTGCCGATAGAATGTATATATCGCCTCAAACAAAATAACGAAGCCCGAAAAGTAAACTCCTTGCACCTACTGCTTTTTACTCATTTCCTTCTATCTCATATCGTTTCTCCTGTCATCTCGACGATAAGAGAGATCTCAAATACTTCGCTCCGCTCTTAGTTTTGCATTGTTATATAAAACAGCCTGAAACACATAACTACGCCTAAAAATCAAAAGTCCTTACTACCTCAATTTCCTGTCATCTCGACAAAGGAGAGATCCCAGATGCTTCGCTGCGCTGTGCCCGGGATGACAGATAGCATCGGATGAATAAACCTACTGATTATCCGTCTCAAGCCTTGTCAAGGTTCCAAACCTTGACAAGGCTGAATAACGACGAAGCCAAAAGAAATTGCCGCTTAAACTTCATAACGACTCTGTATAATTTTTTATGGAACCTTGACAAGGCTGAAATAGACGAAATCCAAAGAGACTCATTCCCCTTCAAACGCATTCCATCCTTGTGCAGTTAGGGGCACGGCGGATTCGCTGCCCTGCAACATCAGATAGTTTTCCGCGTTTTGTTCGGTGGTATGGCCGATAACCGTAAGGTGTGGGTTTCCTTTGATTTTCGGGAAGTCGGATTGGGAAATGGTAAACAATAATTCGTAGTCCTCGCCTCCGTTGAGCGCACAGGTAATGGGGTTGATACCGAATTCCTCCGCGGTTTTGATGACCATCGGATCTAGCGGGATTTTTTCTTCATAGACTTTGAAGCCGTATCCGCTTTGTTTGGAAAGATGTAAAATCTCAGACGAAAGGCCGTCGGAAACATCAATCATGGAAGTAGGCTTCACTACGAGTTGTTCCAACAAATCAATGATGTGCTTCCCGGCTTCGGGTTTTAACTGCCTTCCTACGATGTATTCATATTCCGCCAAATCGGGTTGGGTTTGGGGATTGACTTTGAAGACCTCATTTTCCCGCTCCAAAACCTGAAGACCCAGAAAAGCCCCGCCCAAATCGCCACTGACCACGAGTAACTCGTTTTCATCGGCACCGTTTCTATAGGTTAAATGCTCTCTTTTTGCGGTTCCGATTGCAGTCACATTGATAATCAGCCCGCTTGTCGATGAAGTCGTATCGCCGCCAATCAAATCCACATTGTATTTTTTACAAGCAATCTGAATGCCTTCGTATAATTCTTCCAGGGCTTCTACCGGGAAACGGTTTGAAACGGCAACGGAAACCAACACTTGGGAAGGCTGTGCGTTCATGGCGTAAATATCGCTGAGGTTGATGATGATGGATTTGTAGCCCAAATGTTTGAGCGGAACATAAGCCAGATTGAAATGGACTCCTTCCACGAGCATATCGGTGGAAACCACGGTTTCCGTCCCTTCGAAATTCAGGACGGCGGCATCGTCGCCGATTCCGGTTCGGGTAGATTCATTTTGGATTTCAAATGATTGGGTCAAATGGTCAATCAAACGGAATTCGCCTAATTTTTCCAATGGGGTTAACTGCGGGTTTTTATCGTCAAGCATGGCTGAAAATTTGAGGGTCTATGTTTTGGGGTTTTACGGGCAGGTTTTTGAGGTCGGCCATGGATAAATTCCGGACAGAATGCCCTTTTGTAGCGAGCGAAAGCAAGGAACGCATTTCGGCCGGGGGAGGTGTGGTTTTCCTTTGATCCATGGAAAACCAAACCCCGAAAACCCTTGAATAGGCTAAATGGGTTCCGTCTATTAAGTACAGGTTGTGTTCAAATTCAAACATTTCGCCTTTGTCTGAAATCCCGGTTTGTTCTACGGTGATGATGATTTCTTGTCCTTCGTGCGCTTCTTTGAAAAAAGAAAATTCTTCCCGGAGCACGGCCGGGCCGATGTTCCATTGCGCTAAATTCTCCATTGAAACACCATAATGCCGCAAATAAGCAATCCGGGCAAAGCTGGTGAAATTCATGTAGGAGGCATTGGCCAGATGGCGGTTGGCGTCCAAGTCGGACCATCGTACATGGGTTTCTGCAAAAAAGGGTTTCATATGCTGCGAAATTATTGCAAAGATAGGCAGGAATTTATTGGAAATAAAAAAGGCTGCCTTGAAACGGACAGCCTCTGAACTTATTTGATTTCAATTGAATTAATAATAGAAAAACTCTTCGGTGAAGTTGGTTCCATCTGAAGTCCCGCTGAAAGTATGGATGGCTTTGGTCGGGTATCCGTCTTCGTTGTAAGTGTATAGCACATTTTCAATGGTGCCGTCGGCTCCTTCCATTTTGATGTAATTGTGCTGGACGATGCCCATGGCCATGGCTTCGGGCGTGGTATAAGGCGAGAATTTATCGTCGTTGGTAACCGTGTTGGTCAGGTCGCCATTCTGGAATTCCTTGTAGCTACAATTGGCATCCGTGTATTGGTAGGTAATCAACACTTCTATCGGCGGCATGCCTTCTGCGATGAGGTTCATCAAGTTTTCAGTGACACCGCAGGGCGCGCTAAATGTCATTTCATTGGTCATCGTCATCATCACTTCACCCCCCACTTCCATTTCCATGTCTATGTTCAATAAGTTGCCGTTGATTTGCGCGGTCATGGTCGTAGTCGATTCGATTAGGTCGCCTTGGTGGGTATTGGTAACCGAAGTGTAACTGGTTTCGCTGGAATAAGTGTTGACGGTATGTGCATAGGTTTCCATGTCCAATATGTCGGAATAATGGAAGATTTCCTTGACGCGGTTTTCGGCGTCATAGGTATAAGTGGTCAGTGCTTCAGCACCGTTGGTGGTTGTTTTTACTTCTTTGAGCAACATTCCTTCGCCGGTATTGCCGCTAGGATGGTAGCTTTCGTCCTCCCAGGCTTCGCAGGAAAGGAAAAAGGAAGTTGAGAGCAGCAGACACCCCAACATGATTGTTTTTTTCATGATTTGAATTATTTTGGGTAAAATTAGTATTTTTTATAAAATTAAACCCCATTTAACATTTGGATTAAATCTGACTCGAAACCTTTTTGCAATAGATAGTTCCGGATTTTTGCCTTTTTTTTGAAACTTTCCCTTTCAGACCGCAGTGATTCCTTTTTCTTTTCGAATAATTCCGTCAGCCTTGAGAAATAAGCTTCCGGGTCAATTTCTTTCAAAGCGGATTCAATCAATTTGGGAGGGATTTTTCTCTTTTTCAGTTCCGATTTGATTTTGACCCGCCCCCAGTTTTTCTGGTTGAATTTTCCACGGGCAAAACTTTTGGCAAAGCGTTCTTCATTCAGGAATTTATGCTGAATCAGGTAAATGATAATTTCGTCTTTGGCTTCGGGGATGAGGTTGAATTCCTTCATCTTGTTTTCTACTTCCCAGTGGCAACGGTCTTGGTAAACGCAGTATCTCGCCAGTTTCTCACGGATTTCTGCGAATGTGAAACTTTGGCCTGTATTATTTTGATTCTTTTTTGTAGCCAATTTTGGTTCTTTCTTTTTGTTCAGAAGATTGATTTTCCTTTTCAATCAGGAAATTGATCGCTTGGTAAATATCGTTGAAATTCTTGTCGTATCTGGTTTCCATTTCTTTTAATTTTTCCGATAATTCCTTGTAATTCAAAACAAATTCTTTCAGAGAAATGAAGGCTTCTACAATGGCAATATTGGTTTGAATCACTTTTTTACTTCGCAAAACACTGGCCAGCATGGTAACGCCATGTTCGGTAAAGGCATAGGGAGTAATATTGACATTTCGTTTACTTTGATCGGATGCGGTCACAATTTGTGACCGCATGGCTTCCCATTCTTCTTGAGCCAGACGAAACATAAACCTTTCAGGAAAACGTTCCATGTTCCTACTTACAGCCTGATTTAAAACCTTGGTTCCCACTTCATACAGTTCAGCTAAATCGAAATCCAACATCACGCTTTGCCCGCGGATCTCATAAATTTTATTTTGGATAACAGCGAGTTACATAACATTTAAGTTTAGGAAAGTAAATTTAAAGAATTTTGTGAAAAACCTTGCCAAAGTTTTCGGCGGTGCGGATATAACTTTGGCAAGGTTAAGAATTTTTACTCCCTATAATAAACCCTTTTCACTCTCGAAGAAATCGAAGTCAGAACTTCGTAGGGAATCGTTCCCATTTGTTCGGCAAGATCGGAAATGCTCGGGTTTTCGCCGAAAATGATAACTTCATCGCCTTCTTTGCAAGGGCAATCCGTCACATCGAGCATAAGCATATCCATGCAAACAGTTCCGATAATTGGAACTAAATTCCCTTGAATGCTCATTTTGCCCAGGCCATTGCCCAATGAACGGCGGATGCCGTCGGCATACCCAACCGGAAGGGTGGCTATTTTCGTTTTTCTTTCTGCTTTGAATTTGCGACCGTAGCTCACGGTTTCACCGGTTTCGATTTCTGAAATCTTGGAAATTACCGTTTTGAAAGTCACCACATTTTTGAGTTTCTTTTGGGTTTCTTCATCATCCGAAATGCCATACATTCCGATGCCCAATCGTACGGCATCGTATTGATGTTGAGGGAAATGGATTATGCCTGCCGAATTCAAAGCATGTTTTACGGGTTTTATGTTTAAATCCGAACAGATTTTCTCATAAACTTCGTCAAAAACCTTGAGTTGCTCTTGGGCAAAAGCTTTTTCATCTTGCATATCGGCCGTTGCTAAATGCGTGAAAATGGATTTTACAATAAGAGATTTTTCCGATTTTAATTTTTGAATGAGTTCTTCAATCTGTTCTTTTCGGAATCCCAATCGGTTCATGCCCGAATCAATTTTGAGATGAATCGGATAGGGTTCTGTGATTGATTTTTCTTTGAGTGTCTGAATAAATAAATCCAAAACCCTGGAACTGTAAATTTCGGGTTCCAATTTATAATCGATGATGGACGAATAGCTGCTTTGCTCGGGGTTCATCACCATAATGGGCAAAGTTATTCCCGCTTTCCGCAGTTCAACACCTTCATCTGCATACGCAGCTCCCAAATAATCAATTTGTTGGTGTTCCAATGTTTGTGCAATCTCAAAACTGCCGGTACCATAGGAGTTGGCTTTGATCATCGCCATCATTTTGGTTTCGGAATTCAGTTTGCTTTTGAAATATTTCACATTGTCAACCAATGCTTTGAGATTGATTTCCAAAACGGTGTCGTGCGATTTTTTCTCCAGAAAAGCAGATATTTTTTCCAATTGAAAGGGTCGGGCTCCTTTCAATAAAATGGCTTCATTATGGACGTTTTTAACGCTCAGTTCTTTTAAAAATTCTTCGGTATTCTCAAATATACGAGCCGGGGTTTTGAAGAGATTTTTGTATTTGGGAATGAATTCTCCAATTAAAACCAAATCGTCAATCTGATAAGAATTCACCAAATCAGAAACTTTTTTGTAAAGATCGTCTTTGTTTAGGTTGCTTTGTAAAACATCGGTAAGCACCAGACTTTTTCGTGGGAAAGTTTGCTGTGCCAACACATCCAAAGCAACTTTTACAGAATGCAAATCGGAATTGAAACTGTCATTAATTAAAATAGAATCGCGGATGGCCTCTTTGATTTCCAAACGCATTTCTATGGGAAGAAGGTTCCGGGTTTGGGGTAAATAATTTTCCAAATCCTCTCCCAAAGCGGCAATAACTGTTAAAACCGTCAAGCTGTTTTCAACCGAAGCATCGTCATGGAATGGAATCTGGAAGGCATAATTCTTTCTATTATATTCAAAATTAATTGCTTTCCCGGTCGGTATTTCCTCTATTGAAATAAGCCGAAGCGTGTTTTCAGTTGATTTCCCAAATGTGTAATAGTTTTTATCGGGAAAAACCGCTCGAATTATATTTTGAACCAAGGCATTATCAGCGTTGAATATCAGCTTTTCGGATTTGCTGTATAGTTTTAATTTCTCGCGTATGAGTTCTTCTTTTGAGGTGAAATTCTCCAAATGCGCCGAACTAATATGTGTTAACACCCCGATTTCCGGTTGGATGATTTCTTCGAGTTTTCCCATTTCAGCAGGCTTGGAGATGCCTGCTTCAAAAATTCCCAATGTGTTTTCTTCATTTATCTGCAATACCGAAAGCGGAACACCAATCTGAGAATTATAACTTTTCGGACTGCGAACAATTGAATAATCTTTCCACAAAAGTTGATTCAACCATTCTTTTACAATGGTTTTTCCGTTGCTTCCGGTAATTCCGATAATGGGCAAACTGAAGTTATTCCGGTGGTATTTGGCCCAATCTTGTAATGCTTTTAGGGGAGAGTCAACTTTCAGATACACTGCGTCACCAAAGATTTCATCTGTTTGGGAAACAATAAAAAACCTGATTCCTTTTTTGTAGGCATCAAATAAATATTTATTGTCGGCAAATGCGAAAAATACAGCGTTGTTGGGCTGATATACCGTCCGGGAATCGAAATAGATTTCTTCAATCTTTCCGATTGGGTTTCCGGTGATTTCAGCCGAAATGATTTGTGCTAATTCTTTTATTTCGTAGGGTTTCAAATCTTATTTGTTTAAGAATTGAACCTTGTCAAGGTTATTTTCATAGCGAATAATAACCTTGACAAGGTTTATGCGTTAATGTCTTTTTTCATTTCTTCCCAAAAAGCTGTGCGGCTCAGGGCTTCGTATTCATCCGCTTCTCCGAGTTCCACCAGTTTATCGCTTTTTGTTTTGCGGTGTGAATAGTGGGCGAGGTTTCCGGTTCGCATGCAAATCGCATGGACTTTGGTCACGTATTCCGCCGTTGCCATCAAATC
This sequence comes from Bacteroidota bacterium, assembly GCA_023433225.1. Lineage (GTDB taxonomy): Bacteria > Bacteroidota > Bacteroidia > Flavobacteriales > Weeksellaceae > Moheibacter. The sequence goes on from JAEZDQ010000082.1 coordinate 22,029, forward strand.
CGGCATCGGCCCGAACGGCCGGCCTTTGAAATCCATATCCAATCCTGCGATGATTACCCTTTTTCCGGAATTGGCCAATTGATTGGCAACCTCCACGATGGCTTCGTCAAAAAACTGGGCTTCGTCGATTCCCACGACATCGCAGTCTTCACACAACAATAAAATATTATATGCCGAATCAACCGGCGTTGCATTCAGGTAATTCTGGTTGTGGGAAACGACTTCTTGCTGGGCATAACGGATGTCGATAGCTGGTTTGAAAACTTCGATTTTCTGTTGTGCCATTTCTGCCCGTTTCAAACGCCGGATGAGTTCCTCGGTTTTACCCGAAAACATCGATCCGCAGATGACTTCGAGCCAGCCGCTTTGCTTGGTGTGGTTGATGGTGTTTTCTAAAAACATTGAAAAGCAAAGTTAAGGATTTTGGCTTTTCGTTTTTCGAAACTTGAAATTCGTTTTTAATAGACTCTAAAAAGGGAATTGAGGAAATTTAATTCGTATCTCACCATAAGTTACTACTTTGAAATATCTCCTAAATGAACCATGTTGAAATGAGGCAGTTGAATGTTTTGGCATAATAATTTCATAGGCTATTCAAAATTATCACTCATGAAAAAAATAGCATACATTTCAGGATTCCTGATAGTCTTTGGGACAGCATTGGGTTGTGCCCATCCTGCCCCGCCGCCTCCGCCGCCACATCCGAAACACGGTGAAGCACCGCCACTTCCACCCAAGCCGCCTAAACCGCCAAGACCTTAAATCATGAAATATTTCAGTCGGATTTTAGGGGTCTTATTAATCGGATTTTTGTTGGCTGCTTGTGTGCCCAGAAAACATCCAAGGCACCCACCGAAACATCCGCGGCACGGAAAGGTGATTTTGAAGGATCAGAACCATGACGGTAAAACTGCTAGGCACAATGCGCCCGGGCAGGTGAAGAAAAGAACCGGAGCGAAATCTGCGAAACCTTATGCGCCCGGTCAAAGGAAGAAAAGAAACCGCTAATTAGCTCTGGAGTATTTTCTTTAAAATCATTTTGGTAATCAGGTAGGTGGGCTTGACACCTGTTAAGCCCAAGCCGCCTGAAGCTAAGGTGCTTCCTGTTTCTAGCGGATTGTCCGACGCATAATAGGCGTACATTACCTTGACATCGGGCGATATATGGTTCCTGATTTTGGAAGCGATTTGAATGGCCTTTTGGTAGTGTCCGCCTTCCATTTCCAGTCCGATTGCTTTCCAAGACGAATTTTTGAAGTATTCCAACAGGTCTTTGTTTTGGAGGGAAGTACCCAAGACCGTTATCATCGGGCCTTCAAATATACCCAACCGTTGTCCCTTAAAGTCTGCCGCAGTCAATTTGTTTTCAAAGACATAATTGTCTGTAAGTCCTTCTATCAAATGAGAATTGGGCACCATGATATCCCCTTTTTTACCTTCGAGGATGCCGGCTTTTCCCATAATAGCTATGGATTTGACATTCATCATGGTCGCGCTGGATTTGGTTTTATAAGGTTTCAGGAGTTCATCCATCACTTCAAAAGCCTGTTCGCCAAATGCATAATCCATAACAATTAGAACGTCTTCGGGTGAATGGTCCAATTTAGAAAAAGCAGTATTTTTAAGATTTACTTTCTTCAAATCAATGATTTGTACATCCATATTCGTTCCGGAAGTATCAGGGATGAAAATCAAACCGTTCTTGAATGAATGTTCCTGAACGGTATCGCGCAACGCCTTGTTTTTGGCGGAACTCAAATCCTTGTAAACATCGAACTCATTGACTGAATCGCATTGCTTCTTCAATCCGTCAAAAGCATAAAACATATTGGAAACGCTGTGCATATTCGCACTGATGATGTGCAGCGGACGGTGGAAAAGGTTGTTATCCGACAATGTTTTTTTGATGTTGTTGGCCCACCTTTCGCCGATGATGTGGTGGCCGATTCTTTCCCGTAAGGTAGATGTGAAGCTGATTTCCCTTCGTTTGAAACCGGTATGGTCCTGGTGGGAAGTATGGCCCATCCAATAGATAATCCGGAAGAATTTCTCCTTGTCATTTTCTTGGCTGAAATATTTATAGGCGAGTTGGGTTTCCTGAAACGTCCTTCCTAAAATGGTGGAAAGGTGCATCAGGGCAATGTCTCTTTCTTTGGAAGTGATTTTTAAATCATTCAAAACGATTTCTTCAATCTTCTGCCAAACGCGGTTGATTTTTTGGGTGTGTTTATTGAATGCGCGAGCACGGATTTTATCGGCTTCATTGTACAGAAAAGTCAAATGTGTCAACGTATCGTAAATTTCGGAACGGCCGCGGGTCACTTCAATGTTCATCTGGTCGTCATCTACCCGGTAACAGAGTCGTCTTCTTTTGGGAGGAATAATCGGTTTGAACTTTGCGGTGTCAATGCCTTCGTTGGAAGTAAAATTCACATAAGGCGTTTCGGTAATCCCCTCCGGGAGACGATCCAACACATAAATCAACCCATTGAGTTCCACTTTTTCGGAATCGGCCATGGAACCGTAAATTTCCGGATTCAACTGTAAAAGCAAATCTTGAATGATTTTCCCGGATTGCCCGGTGGGACGGTAATTTCCGCGATGAAACAAATGCCGCATTGTGATGTATAATCTTTCTATGGAAGCAGTGGATTGCCTTGCTTTTGTGATATTGTGAATCATAGTCTAAATCTTCTTTTTTGTTTTCGTGCTTGGTATTCTTTGTCCATTTCGAGCAATTCCTCATACCATTCTTGTCCAAACTTCCGGATCAATGCGTCTTTCAAAAAATGGGCGACATTTACTTTCAGTTCTTTACCGAGCGCGCAGGCGTCTGAACAAATCTGCCAAGCATGGTAATTGACGGCGGTAAACTTCCGGTATTCTTTGATTCGAACGGGATATAAATGACAGGAAATCGGTTTTTTGTAATCTACGGCTCCTTCTTCATAAGCTTTTTCAATCCCGCATTTGGTGATTCCTTTTTCGTCAAAAATGACATAAGCACATTCCTTTCCGTTTACCAAAGGAGTGACCCATTCACCATCGGAATCCATATCGTATTTTCCAATCCTTTCGATGGCAGCGATGCCTTCCGGACGTAAATAGGGCTTTACATTTTCATAAATATCGTCCAGAACAGGAAGCTCATCTTCGTTGAGAGGCGCACCGGCATCGCCTTCCACACAACAAATCCCTTTGCATTTGGAAAGGTTACAAACAAACTCCTCCGATAAAATCTCTTCGGAAATCAATGTGTCACCAATCTGGAACATACCCTTTTTTAATAATTTGCAAAGATAGTGGGTTTCTATGTGTTTTATGTAATTTTACAAATTCATAATGAAACCAGTTTTAGAACAAATCAATTTTCCAGAAGATTTACGAAAAATCCCCAAAGAGAATTTGTCTCAGTTGGCTGCCGAAATGCGGGAATTTATCCTCGAAACGCTGTCCGTAAAACCGGGACATCTGGGTGCAGGATTGGGTGTTGTGGAACTTACAATTGCGCTGCATTATTATTTCAATACGCCCGAAGATTTGCTTATCTGGGATGTTGGACACCAATGCTATCCGCATAAAATTTTAACCGGACGAAAAAAAGATTTTCATTCCCTTCGCCAATTAAAAGGAATTGCCGGTTTCCCTTCCCGGGAGGAAAGCGAATTTGACGCATTTGGAACGGGGCATTCTTCGACTTCCGTTTCGGCTATAACCGGAATGGCGATCGCTGACCAGATGCTGGGGAAATTCAATACACATATTGCGGTTATAGGTGACGCGTCCATCGTTTCGGGAATGGCACTGGAAGGGCTGAACCATTTGGGAAGTACTGATTTGGATGTTTTAATTATTCTAAATGATAATTCGATTGGGATTGATCCATCGGTAGGCGCTTTGAAGGAACATTTTTTTCATTTGGAAAATGGAGGAAAACATTCGGTTTTTGAAGATTTCGGATTTCATTATAAAGGCGTAATTGACGGACATAATTTTGAGGAATTATTTTCGGCTTTCGAAGAATTGGAAGCCATTAAAAAACCAAAATTGCTTCACATCAAAACCGTGAAAGGAAAAGGATACGCCAATGCGGAAGCCGATCAGGTAAAATGGCATTCGCCCGGATTGTTCAACAAGGAAACGGGCGAAATTTCTAAAACTTCCCAAAATAAAATTTCATATCAACAGGTTTTTGGCGAAACAATGAGCGAACTGATGCGTCAGAATGAAAAAATTACCGCCATCACGCCTGCAATGCTGACCGGAAGTAATTTGGTCAAAGCCCGACTTGAATTCCCAAACCGTGTTTTGGATGTAGGAATTGCGGAACAACATTCGGTTACGCTCGCAGCCGGAATGGCAACGCAGGGAATCAAACCTTATCTGGCGATTTATTCGACGTTTTTACAGCGCGCTTACGATCAAGTCATTCACGATGTGGCTTTGCAGAACTTACCCGTTGTTTTTTGTATTGATCGGGCAGGAATTGTTGGAACGGACGGTGCAACGCATCACGGATATTTCGATATTTCTTTTTTGAGAAGCATTCCCAATATGATTGTTTCCGCTCCGATGGATGAAACCGATTTCCGGAATTTGCTTTATACAGCTCAGTTCAGCGAGTCGCCTTTTGCAATTCGCTTTCCAAAAGGAAATTCGCAAACAGATACTTCGACTTGGCTCAGTAACCAATTGGATTTTGAAAAACTGGAAATCGGAAAAGCGGAAGAATTGCAATCCGGTAGTGAAGTTGCTGTTTTGACTTTCGGTACCATTGGCCAGAAAATCCAATCTGTCATTTTGAGCGAAGCGAATCAGTTAAAAAGCATCGGACATTATAAATTCATTTTCTGCAAACCTTTGGATGAGATTTTATTGGATGAAATATTTAAGAAATACCAAACCATCGTAACTTTTGAAGACGGAATTTTAAACGGCGGATTTGGCGATGCGGTTTTGGAATATGCTTCGGAAAAGGGATTCAAAGGAAAAATTTTAAGAAAAGGTTATCTGGATGAATTTATTCCGCATGGCTCGGTAGAGGAATTGGAGAAAATGGTCGGTTTGGATGAGGAGTCGATAATGGAAGCATTGCTTAAATTGATTTAATCATTTATAAATCGAATTTCAATTTTTTCCATTCACAAATTATTGAAGTAAATTTGTAAAAACACAAAAAATGGCACTTACAGAACAACAAATGAATGAAATCGGCGAGAAACTCGTTGAGAAATTCAAAACCGTATATGACCCTGAGATCCCGGTAGATATCTATGAACTGGGATTGATTTATGATGCTTTTGCCAACGCAAACGGAAAAGTAAAAGTTCTGATGACGCTGACTTCTCCCAATTGCCCGGTAGCAGATAGCCTGCCCAATGAAGTAAAACAAAAAGTAGAGGAAATAGAAGGTGTGGAAGAAGCGGAAATCGAACTCACATTTGACCCGCCCTGGGATCGTGATATGATGAGCGAAGAAGCGAAATTCGAATTGGGTATGTTGTAAAAAAAGTGTATTTTCGGGAAAATTAAAAATTATGAACCCATTCGATCTTCTAAGTACATTTTCTTCGGTCATTTATATCATTCTCGCGATATTCCTTTTAAGCATATTGGGATTATTCTTCATTGTCAAGCAACAAACTTCTGTCATCATTGAACGCTTTGGGAAATTCCAAAGTGTGCGCGGTGCCGGATTTCAATTGAAAATCCCGGTTGTTGACCGTGTGGCGGGCAGGCTTTCGTTGAAAGTTCAGCAATTAGACGTGATGGTGGAAACCAAAACCAAGGACGACGTTTTTGTTAAAATCAAGGTTTCGGTTCAATATGTGGTGATTGCGAATAAAGTTTACGATGCCTTTTACAGATTGGACAATCCGTATGCTCAGATTACATCTTATGTATTTGACGTGGTTCGTGCCGAGGTTCCGAAATTACGTTTAGACGATGTTTTTGAAAAGAAAGACGACATAGCAATTGCGGTAAAAGGCGAATTGCAGGAAGCCATGAATGATTACGGATACGACATCATCAAAACTTTGGTAACCGATATCGACCCGGACGAACAGGTAAAACACGCCATGAACCGTATCAACGCTTCGGAACGTGAAAAAGTGGCGGCACAATATGAAGGTGATGCGCAAAGAATTTTAATCGTTGAAAAAGCCAAAGCCGAAGCAGAGAGCAAAAGGCTTCAGGGGCAAGGTATTGCCGACCAAAGAAGAGAAATCGCACGAGGTCTGGAAGAATCGGTAAATGTTTTGAACAAAGTAGGGATTAATTCCCAAGAAGCTTCGGCTTTGATTGTGGTTACGCAGCATTATGACACGCTTCAATCCATTGGGGGAACCAATAAATCGAATTTAATTTTATTGCCCAATTCACCTCATGCGGCCGGGGATATGCTCAACAATATGATTGCTTCTTTTGCGGCAGCCAACCAGATTGGTGAGGAAATGAAGAAAGGCAACACGCTTCCTCCACGCAAAGAATAATTATAAACAGAATTACAGGTGGTACCGGAGTTGGAGGAAAGGCTGAAATCAAGAGCGAAACATCCTACTACGATGCCAATTTGTGGAAAAGAATGAATTATGTCGCAAGATTGTTGTCCCACAAACCCTGTGAAAGAAGAAAATAATACAAATGGGCATTCTCATGATCACAACCATGGGAATGCTTTTCGTTTTAAAACATATATTCCTGCCGTTGTCAGTGGGCTGATGTTGGCCATGGGGATTTCGATGGATTATTTTGAATGGGAAATTTTCCAAAACGAAATACTAAGAATTATCTGGTATGTCGTTGCTTATCTTCCGGTTGGGATTCCGGTTTTTCATGCTGCATATGAAACAATAATTAAAGGTGAATTCTTTACTGAATTTACCTTGATGTCGGTTGCGACCATCGGAGCTTTTATATTGGGCGAATATCCGGAAGGCGTTGCAGTTATGCTTTTTTATGCCGTAGGCGAACTCTTTCAAAGTGCAGCGGTCAATAAAGCTAAAAACAATATCAAAGCCTTGCTGGATGTTCGGCCCGAGGAAGCCAATGTTTTTCGAAACAATGAATGGCAAACACTTCATCCTGAAGAAATTGAAATAGATGAAACCCTACAAGTGAAACTGGGTGAAAAGGTTCCGCTGGACGGAATTTTAATGTCTGACTCTTCTAGTTTCAATACGGCGGCTCTAACAGGAGAAAGCAAGCCCGATACCATTCGAAAAGGCGAAATGGTTTTGGCGGGAATGCTCAACGAAGGAAAAGTCATAGAAATCAAGGCGACTAAAAAATTCGAAGACAGTTCCTTGGCCAAAATCCTGCAAATGGTGCAGGAAGCGAGTGCGCGAAAAGCCAAGACAGAATTGTTCATAAGAAAATTCGCAAAAATATATACGCCCGCCGTTTTCTTTTTAGCAGTCGCATTGACTTTTCTGCCCTATTTTTTTGTGAAAAATTATGAATTGAATGAGTGGTTTTATCGGGCATTGGTTTTTCTGGTGATTTCCTGTCCCTGTGCGTTGGTGATTTCCATTCCGCTCGGATATTTCGGAGGAATTGGCGCAGCTTCCCGAAATGGAATTCTTTTCAAAGGTTCTAACTTTCTCGATTTGATGGCCAAAGTCAATACGGTGGTAATTGACAAAACCGGAACCTTGACCCAAGGAGTTTTCAAAGTCCAAAAAGTTCAATCGGAATTATTTCAGGAAAAGGAGTTTCTGGATTATGTTTCGGCATTGGAAATGAATTCTACGCATCCGATTGCCAAGGCGATTGTGGAATTTCATCCTTCAGATTTTAAAGCCGAAAATGTAGAAGAATTTTCGGGTCATGGACTGAAAGGAGTTGTAAATGGAAAAGAAATTCTTGCCGGAAACGGAAAATTACTTCAAAAATTCGGAATTCCTTACGATAGTGAAATCGATAAGATCGTTGAAAGTATGGTGCTGGTGGCGATTGATGGGAAATTTGCGGGTTACCTAACCATCGCTGATGAAATTAAATCCGATGCAAAGCAAGCCATCATGGATTTAAAACGAAATGGTGTTTCCCATACCGTGATGTTGAGCGGGGACAAAGATACAATCGTGCAAAAAGTTGCGCAAGAATTAGAAATCAATCAAGCATTTGGGAATTTACTTCCCGAAAATAAAGTTGAAAAAGTTCAGGCTTTAAAACAAAATCCCAAAAATATAGTCGCTTTTGTTGGTGACGGAATCAATGATGCACCTGTTTTGGCATTAAGTGATGTCGGAATAGCAATGGGTGGAATGGGAAGCGACGCTGCCATTGAATCGGCTGATGTTGTGATCCAAACAGATCAGCCCGGCAAGCTTTCAACTGCTATCAAAATTGGCCGCAAAACAAAACAAATTGTCATTCAAAATATAGCTTTGGCGTTCGGAGTAAAGTTGATTGTTTTGATTTTGGGGGCAGGTGGATTGGCAACCATGTGGGAAGCGGTTTTTGCCGATGTTGGTGTGGCTTTACTTGCAATTTTAAATGCCGTCCGGATTCAGAACATGAGGTTTTGATTGTTTATAATTACTTTTACCAAAAATTTTAAGCAGTGAAGAAATTATTAGTCCTACTTGTCAGTTTGGTTTCCCTCAACCTTTTTTCCCAAGACTTTTTAGATACCGTTGCAAAAGAAACCTGTGAATGCATTACCCAGAAAGATTTAGGTGAAGCAACGGCCCAAGAAAAGGAAATGCAATTAGGGGTTTGTATGTTTAGCAGCATTTCTAAACATAAGAGCATGTTTGACGAATATGAAGTCGGAATCAATATGGCCATTTACTGCCCTTTGTTTTTTATGGAGTAAACATAGAACTGGGCAAAATTACCGTCATCGAAAAGAAACAATTCAATGTAGTAAACTTGGAAGTAGGCGATGGATCCATTTTAAAATTCCTTTGGCTCTGGGATTTTGAAGGCTCTGAAATCCTAATCCAAAACCAGTTTAAAGGAAAATGGATGAACATTTATTATTTGAATTATCCGCTCTATGACCCTGACAAAAAAGATTACGTGATTTACAAAGTAATCGAAGGAATGGAGCTGGGAGAATAGCTGAAAACCTTAATTTTGTGAAACTTTAAAAACAAAATCACATGAAAATCTGGGACAAAGGTTTCTCTGTAAACGATAAAATCGAAAAATTCACCGTGGGGAAAGACCGAATTTTAGACGGATATCTTGCGAAATATGATGCGATTGCTTCAAAAGCACAAGCCAATATGCTGGCAAAAGTCGGAATAATTTCGGCCGATGATAATGCTAAATTGCAATTAGCTTTGGATGAAATTATTCAACAAACCGAAAACGGAAACTTTGTCATCGATGAAAATTTTGAAGATGTCCATTCCAAAATTGAAGCGGAACTAATCCTTAAAACAGGCGATGCCGGAAAAATGATTCACACCGCTCGTTCTCGAAATGATCAGGTTTTAGTGGCCATTCAATTGTTTTTGAAAGAATATTTATCGGAAACCAAAACAAAAGTTTTGGAGTTGATAGACATAATGGTAAACAAGGCGGACGAACATAAAGCCGATTTAATGCCCGGATATACGCATTTCCAGGCGGCGATGCCGAGTAGTTTCGGGATGTGGTTTTCGGCTTATGCAGAAAATTTGTTGTCCGATTTACATTTTCTGGATGCAGCCTATAAAGTTGCCGACCAAAATCCATTGGGCTCGGGTGCAGGATTCGGAACGAGTTTCCCTATCGACCGAAAAGCAACTACCGAAGAATTGGGTTTTGGCGAAATGGCAGTAAGCTCCGTAGGTGCGCAAATGTTACGCGGAAAATCCGAAAAATCTACAGCCGTGGCGATTTCCATGATTTGCGGAACCCTATCCAAAATGTCCTACGATTTGGTGATGTACAACAGCCAAGATATGGGATTTGTGAAAATACCAAAGGAAATGACGACGGGCTCGTCCATTATGCCGCACAAAAAAAATCCTGATGTCTTTGAATTGACGCGCGCGCATTGCAACCGATTACAAGGATTGCCAAATGACATCATTTTGACCATCAATAATTTACCGAGCGGTTACCACCGCGATTTCCAAATTTTGAAAGAAATTTTGTTCGAACCAATGGTTCAATTCAACGACATTTTAGACATTTTGATTTTTGCTTTGCCCCAAATTCAGATTACGGATGGGTTTATGAATCAGGAAAAATACGACTCCATTTATACCGTGGAAAACATCAACCATTTATTGCAAACGGGAACTTCTTTCCGCGATGCGTATCGGATTGTGGGAATTTCAGTTGACGATGGGACTTATGTTCCGCACAAGGAATTCCAAACTTCCCACATGGGTAGTATTCACAATTTAGGTTTGGAGGAAATTCGGGAGAAGATTGAGCGTTATAAGCGATGATTTTTTCATTGCTCAATGTCAATTGAATGAAAAAGTAAATCATTTACGAATTTCTCAATCTCTTTACTTTCCCTTGATTTTTTTTTGGAATCATTTCCCTCGTAAATCACTTCAATGGAATCATTTGATTTCTGAAAAATAATCCGCGAAGGATAAGCGATGCTTTTGTTTTCGAAAATAGTTTGGTTCTCATCTTCATAAACGAGGGTATAATAAATCAGGTAATTCTTTGTCCGGACTTGTAGTTCCCGCAAAAAAATGCTGTCCGAATAAGCCGTTTCGGCCATCGCGCTGTTTCCCCTTCGCCTTTCATCGATCCCTTTTTGGGAGATATAGTTCTTTTCTTTTTTTTCCGGCGTATCACCCCGAAAAACGATGGAAGCCTCATTGTACACTTTTTCTTCTGCACTCTTTTCTTCCTCCAAATCGCTCATTTCCGCTGCCGGTTCCATCATGGGTATTGGATGCGGCGCTATATCCGATGCGGGTTCTTCATAGACTTCGGGCATCTCTTGTTTTGTTTCCTGTAATGCGATTGATTGCTTATCTTCTTCCAATTTATCCAAGATTTCAGATGCATTTTCCGGGCTGATGGCTTCATTTTTTTGGAAAACAATTGGTGGCTCGGAT
>JAEZDQ010000129.1 GCA_023433225.1 Bacteroidota bacterium
CCAAACAACATGTCATACGGCCTGCAGCGGTTGTTTTTGATGCCTAATTTATGTTTGACACGCGTGGCTATCGATGGCATGTTGTCCACTTGTCGGTAAACGGAATCAATGTCGCCATAATTATTGGCAACCACAATGTAATCCAACTCTTCTTTGTCAATACCCGCATCGGCAATCGCGCGCTCCCCCGCCAGCATGGCAATATCGGAAGTAAACAGGGTTTGTTCTGCATACCTTCTTTCTTCAATCTCTGTAATTTCCTGAAATTTCTGAATGATTTCCGAAACCGGTTTTTCTATAAAAACCCCCTGCTCATCATAAAATTCATGATTTAAAAAGTCCGTGTTTTTGATGACTCTTTCAGGAAGAAAATGCCCCGATCCGGTAATTACAGTATTGATCATTTTTCTTAATTGTGGTTCGACCTGCAAATTTACGAAATATCTAAAAGCAGACTGAAAATCTTTTTAAATCCGCTTGTCGTCTGTAATGAGAATGTTTTTGGTAATGAAATCCTTTTCCAAATTCCAACTTCTCGCCGGCGAATATTCACGGCCGTAATAAATAATCTGCAAATGAAGTTTATTCCAGCTTTCTTTGGGAAAAAGCCTTTTGGCGTCTTTTTCGGTTTGTTCCACCGATTTTCCGTTGCTGAGCTTCCAACGGTGCATCAGCCGGTGAATGTGCGTATCAACCGGAAAGGCCGGATGACCAAACGCCTGCGCCATCACCACCGAAGCGGTTTTATGACCGACCCCGGGTAATGCTTCCAATTCTTCAAATGTGGAAGGAACGATTCCGTCATATTTTTCAACCAGAATTTCAGACAGCCGCTTAATGTTTTTGGCTTTGGTATTGGAAAGGCCGATTTGCCGTATGATTTCTTTGATCTCATCGACTTCTAAACGACTCATGGCTTTGGCATTGCTGGCACGTGCAAACAGGTCGGGAGTGATTTCGTTTACTTTTTTATCGGTTGATTGAGCGGAAAGCAAAACCGCAATCAAAAGTGTAAATGCATCGCTGTGATGGAGCGGAATGGGAGGATTCGAATATAAATTTTCCAATTCCTTCATCACAAATTCAGCCCTTTCTTTTTTTGTCATTTTGGATGATAAAAGCCTTGTCAAGGTTTGAAACCTTGACAAGGCTGATTTTCTAAAGTTAAATCAAGAATTTAAAATTTCATTTACATCGTTGAAGCCTCCGCCGTTAAAGACTTCTTCCAATCCGTTTTCTTTTAAGAAATTTAAGGTAGAAGAAGCTCGTCCGCCACTTCGGCAGAAGAGGATAATCGGTTTGGGCATTTCTTTGATGTCTTCCAATTTATCAGGCACTTCGCCCATCGGGATATTGATTGCTCTTTCAACATTTCCATCTATTTCGAGTTCATAGGGTTCGCGAATGTCTATGAGCGTTGCATTCGGATTTTTTATTGCATCTACTGTTGTCATTTTTATAAATTTTCTAAAAAACAGCCATCTGAATAATTTGGGAATGACCATATTACCAAATTAGGATTCTGTCTTCTTGGGGTTTGAACATTTTATCGCCTTCTTTCACATCAAAAGCCTTGTAAAATCCTTCTACGTTTTCCAACGGCCCGATGGCGCGAAAATAACCCGGAGAATGTGGGTCCGTTTTTACTTGATTGGCCAAAGCTTCTTCGGTAGATTTGGTGCGCCAGATGGTTGCCCAAGAGATGAAAAAGCGTTGCTCGGGTGTAAAACCGTCGATTTCGCCCGGATTTCCTTTGTCTTTCAGATACATGAGCAATGCATCATAAGCGACATTGATCCCGCCTAAGTCACCGATATTTTCACCCAATGTATATTGTCCGTTTACGAAAACGCCGGGCACCGGTTCATATTTGCTGTATTGGTCCGCCAAAGCTTTTCCGGCTGCTTTGAATTTGGTATGGTCTTCTTCTGTCCACCAATTTACCAAATTTCCGTCGCCGTCGTATTGGGAACCGCTGTCGTCAAATCCGTGGGAAACCTCGTGGCCGATTACGGCACCAATCCCTCCGAAATTAACGGCTGCGTCTGCTCTGAAATCATAAAAGGGAGGTTGTAAAATCGCCGCGGGAAAAACGATTTCATTGTTGGATGAATTGAAATACGCATTTACGGTTTGTGGAGACATGCCCCATTCGGTGCGGTCAACCGGCTTTCCGATTTTGTTTAAATTGTATTCATATGACCATTTTCTGATGTTCATACGGTTTTGAAATAATGAACCGTCTGCTGTGTGGGAAACGATTTCCAGTTTTGAATAATCTCTCCATTTGTCCGGATATCCGATTTTTACTGTGAATTTATTTAGTTTTTCCAATGCTTTTACTTTTGTTTCGGGAGACATCCACTCCAAATTCTTGATATGGACTTCAAATGATCTGAACAAATAATCAATCATTTCCTGCGCATTGGCTTTTGCTTCCGGTGGAAAATTGTCTTTTACATAAAGTTTACCCAGTAATTCACCCACAGAACCATTGACAAATTCCAGTCCTCGTTTTTCCAAATCTCGCTGCTCTTTTTGCCCTCTCAATTGTTTTCCGTAAAAATCAAAACTCAATTCGTCGAGCTCCCGTGTAAGGTAATTAGCCGAGCCGTCAATCAAATGGAATTTCATGAATGCTTTGACAGCAGATAAGTTTTTATCGTTTAAAATCTGATCCAGTTCTTGATAGTATTTTAATTCGCCAATGATTACCGAATCGGTTTTCACGCCGGAGTCAGTTAAAAACTTAGCTAAGTCGATATTTTTTGTCAGGCTTTTTAAATCTTTAACTGCATAAGGGTTGAACCGCAGTTTCGCATCGCGGATTTGCTCCACGGTGAGCATATTAGCCGCTATCGATTTTTCGAAGTTTACAATTTTAGGGCCCTTTAAATCTTTGGTCTTTTCGCCTGTGAAGGTATAAATTTGGTTGATGTAATTCGAGTATTTATCCAAAGTCTGTCGATTGGTTTCATCATCTTTTTGGTAATAGGCACGCCCCAATCCCAAATTGGCACTCCCCAAGTAAACGGCATTTTGCCCACTGTTTTTCATGTGTGAACGGACAAAGAATCCATAAAACGGATTCAATCCCATGGGCGTAACCTCGGTCAGGTATTTTTCCAAATCTTTGATGGAATTGATTTTGTCAATCCGTTCCAAGTAAGGTTTTAAAGGTGCAAGCCCGGTTTTGTCTCGGCCATCGAAATCGATATAAGATTCATACAAATCACCGATTTTCTGTTGGTCACTTCCTTTCGGATAGTTTTGGTTCAAAAGTCCTTTTAAAATCCCCAATGAAACCAAATCTGTATTTTCGCGAAGTTCGTCAAAACTTCCCCAACGGGCCCGGTCTGAAGGGATTTCAGTCGTTTTCATCCAATTTCCGTTTACAAAGTTGTAAAAATCATCTTGCGGACGCACATCTTTATCCATATGGTCTAAGTTAATGGCATGGTAACTCGCCTGCCCGAACCCTAAAATCCCAATGAGGGCGAAGCAGAGCACATTTAATTTTTTCATCTTTTTTCAGAATTTGTTTTGTGAATTAGTAAAATAATCAATTATGATTGTTACAAATCTAAGAAGAAAAATCAGTTTCTGCTTGGTTGATATGTTTTATATTTGTGGATTAAACATGGCAATCACATGGCGGAAAAAATTTTGGTAACCGGAGCCCTAGGACAAATCGGCTCTGAACTTACATTGGCATTAAGAGAAATTTACGGGATGGAAAATGTGTTGTCAACCGACATTCAGCACAAAGAAAATCAGTCCGATCCCAATTATGAAAAACTCGATGTGATGGATGCCGGTAAAATCGCAGAAATAGTCGAAAAACATGAAATAACCATTGTTTACCATCTTGCAGCCATGCTTTCTGCAACCGCCGAAAAGTATCCAAAAAAAGGTTGGGATCTGAATATGGACTCGCTTTTGACCTTTTTGGAACTGGCAAAAGAGAAAAAAATCAAACAACTTTATTGGCCGAGCAGCATCGCTATTTTTGGTCCCGATACACCTAAAAATAATACCGAACAAAATGCTTTGGCGATTCCGACTACGGTTTACGGAATTTCAAAGCGAGCCGGCGAATTTTGGTGCAATTATTACCATGAAAAATTCGGAGTGGATGTGCGAAGCATCCGTTATCCGGGATTGATCAGCTGGAAAACCCGTCCGGGCGGCGGGACGACAGATTATGCGGTTGATATTTATTATCAGGCACTGGAAGAAGGAAAATACGAATGTTTCCTTTCGGAAAATACGGCTTTGCCGATGATGTACATGGACGATGCGATTCGAGCAACAATTGAAC
>JAEZDQ010000103.1 GCA_023433225.1 Bacteroidota bacterium
CTTATTTAAAGCATACCAAAGCCTACCCAAAGGCATGGATAAAGCATTACGAAAGCGTGAATCACAAGAATTTGTTAAAATTTCTACCCGATTCATCATTTAAAACCACTCATCCGAACATACTTAATACATTTTACATTTGCCTTTTGCCTTTTGCCCTTTTACTTAACCTTTCTGGCTCGTCATCGGATGATACGGATTGCACACGTGGCATAGCCGAATGGAACGAAGTTAAATCCGCGCCATCGGGTTTGAAGTGATAATACAATTGCAATAAAATCTTACCTTGATTACAAAACCACAACCTACGGTATTTGAGGGACTTAAAATTTAAAATTCAAAATTCAAAATAATTCCCTTTTTGCTTTCCTATATTTGCACTGCAAATTTCCAAATCAGCATTATGAAATACAAAAGAATCCTACTGAAACTAAGCGGCGAATCACTGATGGGCAACCGTCAATACGGCATCGATCCGGAAAGGCTGAATGAATATGCCCAAGAAATCAAAGCGGTCGTGGAATTGGGGGTAGAAGTTGCAATTGTCATCGGCGGCGGGAACATCTTCCGAGGTATTTCCGGTGCAGCCAACGGGATGGATCGCGTTCAAGGCGACTATATGGGCATGCTGGCAACCGTCATCAATTCCATGGCTTTACAATCCGCATTGGAAGAAGCCGGTGTTTATACACGTTTGCAAACTGCCATCCGCATGGAGCAAATCGCCGAACCCTTCATCAAACGCCGGGCAACACGCCATTTGGAAAAAGGCAGGGTCGTGATTTTCGGTGCAGGAACGGGAAACCCTTACTTCACAACCGATACGGCAGCAACCTTGAGAGCCATCGAAATCGGGGCCGATGTTATACTGAAAGGAACGCGAGTGGACGGGATTTACACCGCCGATCCGGAAAAAGATTCTTCGGCAACCAAATTTGATACATTGACTTTTGACGAGGTTTATCAGAAAGGTTTGAACGTAATGGATATGACCGCATTTACCCTGAGTCAGGAAAACAATCTGCCGATTATTGTTTTTGACATGAATTGCAAAGGAAACCTCCAAAAATTAGTCAAAGGAGAAAACATCGGTACTTTGGTTAGATAAATCGGGTTGAAAATTTCATCAATATTTTGGGAGCATCCGACTTGGGTTTCACAATTTGAATTTTAAATTTTTAATATATTCGCAAATCGAACTACTGGTTCGCATCATAATTAAAACAAAGAAAAATGGAAGAATTGGATTTTATTGTGGAAGAAGCAAAAGACCAAATGCAGAAAGCTTTGGAACATTTGGAAAAAGAATTGACCAAACTCCGCGCCGGCAAAGCCAGCCCCGCCATGCTTTCTACGGTAAGATTTGACTATTACGGTGCCTCCACACCCCTATCGCAAGCGGCTAATATCAGTACGCCCGATGCACGCACCTTGACCATTCAGCCTTGGGAGAAAAACCTGATTCAGGAAATCGAGAAAGCCATTATCAATTCCAATCTGGGTTTTGCGCCTTCCAATAACGGAGATATGATCATCATCAACATCCCGCCGCTGACCGAAGAACGCAGGAAAGAATTGGCCAAACTGGCCAAGGCCGAAGCTGAAAATGCCAAAGTCAGCATCAGAAATGCGCGGAAAGATGCCAACAATGAAATCAAAAAGGAGGAAAATGCGTCAGAAGATTTGAAAAAACAATATGAAGATCAAGTCCAAAACCTGACCGATAAATACGTTAAATCAACCGACGATATTTTAGCGTCCAAAGAAAAAGAAATCATGACGGTTTGATTTTATCTGTTCTGAACAAACCAACGCTGTCCTGTTTGAACGGCGTTTTTTTGTTTAATTTCTCCAAAATAGAAGCTGAAAAATGAAGGAACGAATCCCTAAATCTTATTTTCAAAATCACGACGCACTTTTTGTAGCCGAAAATTTAATCGGGAAAACTTTGGTGAGGCATTTCGGGAATGGAAAAGTTTTTCGTTCCCCAATCGTTGAAACCGAGGCTTACATCGGCCCGAAAGATTTGGCTTGCCACGCCAGTAAAGGGAGAACGCCCCGGACAGAAATCATGTTTGGCGAAGGCGGAAAGGTTTATGTTTACCTAATTTACGGGATGTATTGGATGCTGAATTTCGTGACGGGAAAAACCGAAGAGCCGCAGGCTGTCCTGATTCGCGGCGTAAAAGATTGCAGCGGGCCCGGCAGGTTAGGGAAATTACTCGGACTCGACAAATCTTTTTACGGTGAAGATTTGGAGACTTCTTCCAGAATTTGGTTGGAAGATTCAGCACATCAAGGAAATACCATTGCCACACCCCGAATTGGCATTGATTATTCAGGGGAAGTCTGGAAAGAAAAACCTTGGCGATTTTTGTTAAATTAAATTTATTATGCCCGGTTGGCTGAGTTTTTGAGCCGGATGATTACACAAAAAATGAAAGAAATGAAAAATTCTATTATGGTAAAAATGATATTGATTCTCTCACTGATTTTATCAGGATTGGGATTGAATGCACAAGAAAAAACAATCGATGAATGGGAATTGCCCAGAACCGCACGGGATTTTATTTCCAAAAATTTTTCGGAACAAAAAATCGTTCGGTTAACCCGTGATGACAAACGAAATGACAAGGAATACGAGGCCGTGCTCAACAATGCCGTAAAAATCGAATTCGACCGTTTGGGCTATTGGAAAGAAGTAGATGGAAACGATAACGCAATCCCCACCCAATTCATTCCATCGAAAATTATGGGGTATATCACTGATAATTACCCTTCCGGAAAAATTGAAAAAATAGAGAAGAACAGAAACCGTTACAAAGTGGAATTGCTCAACGGCTTGGAATTGAAATTCGATTCAAAAGGCAAGTTTTTAAAGTTGGATGATTGATGAAACTAACCCAGTAAAGCCCATAAAAAAATCCTGCTCTAAGCAGGATTTTTTGTTGTCATGTGTAAATCTTATGTAAACCTATTAAGCTCTTCTAACATTTACCGCATTTTGTCCTTTTTTTCCGTCTTCCAGGTCAAAAGTAACTTCGTCGTTTTCACGAACTCTGTCAACCAAACCTGTGACATGGACAAAATACTCACTACCTGACTCATCATCTTTAATAAACCCGTAACCTTTTGATTCATTGAAGAATTTGACAGTACCTCTATTCATTCTTAAAAATTTAAATTATTGCCAAATGTAAATATAATAAATGAACCTTGCATCATTTCAGGTCAAATTTAAGTCAATTATCTGCTTCTTTTCCCTTTAGAACGCCCTGAAAATGAACCGGATTTAGACTTTGACTTGAATGAACCCGTACTACTGCTCCGACTGTTTCCCGCACCGAAGCTTTTCTTGGCTCCGCTTCCTTTACGGTCTTTGCCCCAGCTACCTTCCTTCTCTTTACGCTCGCTTCTTTTCCCTTCTTTCTTTTCAGGAGTAGAAACCTGAACTTCTATTTCACCGTCGTTTTTAAAGGAATCCAAAATCAATTGTTCATAGGCAGAATCTGCTTCAAAAAATGAGAAATTCCTCAGGATTTCAATCTTCCCGATTTCGATATCGCGCTTGCGGGTTTTTTCATTAATCAAACCGATAAGGTTCGGAACCTTGATTTGCTGCTTCTGGCCTACATTGATGAAAAACCTTGTAAAGCCCTGCACATTTCCGTTTCGGCTTTCACGATCGCCTCTTCCGGATTCTGTTACATTCAAATCTTTTGCATTTTTGTAATAATCCAAAAAGGTCGTGAACTCAAGCGACACAAAACGCCTCAACAATTCATCACGGTCCATCCATTCCAGTTTTTTGGAAATGGTGTCCATATAAGGCGCGATTTGATTTTCATCGACATCAATTTGTTCAATTTTATCAATGGTCGCAAACAAACGTTTTTCCACGATTTCTTTTCCCGTCGGAACTTTTTTCGCTTCGATTCTTTTACCGATAAGTTTTTCCAGTTCTTTGATTTTACGTCCTTCACGCGAATGCGCGATGACGATGGAAATCCCTTTATTCCCAGCTCTTCCGGTTCGTCCGCTTCGGTGAACGTAAACTTCCGGATCGTCAGGTAAATTGTAATTGATTACGTGCGTAAGTTCATTCACATCAATTC
>JAEZDQ010000192.1 GCA_023433225.1 Bacteroidota bacterium
GATTTCATTCTTATGGAAGTATGGGCGGTACTTTTGATTATGATTATTCCGAAGCGACTGATTACGTCGATCCCCTTCAGAATGTCAACAGTAATTCCAGTACAGACACCATCGATTTCAACCAATAATTTAGCACATCTTTATAAAAAAACAGCCTTCATAGAAGGCTGTTTTAGTTTTGATATATTCTCAAAAATTTATTTCAAACTTTTAATGCCCATATTCCAAAGGGTAAAAGCAAATTTATCGGCAGCTTCGTTGATGATGACTTCCGTGGAACGTCCTGCACCGTGGCCTGCTTTGGTTTCAATCCGAATCAAAGTAGGGTTGCCGCAATTTTGCTTGTCCTGAAGTTCAGAAGCAAATTTATAGCTATGCGCCGGCACTACACGGTCATCATGGTCGCCGGTCGTTACCAATGTCGCAGGATAACAAACCGATTTTTTCACATTGTGAACGGGTGAATAACCTTTCAGGTAATCGAACATTTCCTTGTTGTCATTTGCCGTTCCGTAATCGTAAGCCCAACCTGCACCTGCGGTAAAGGTATGGTAACGCAGCATATCCAACACGCCCACTGCGGGAAGTGCGACTTTGACCAAATCAGGGCGCATCGTCATGGTGGCTCCTACAAGCAACCCGCCGTTGGATCCTCCGGAAATCGCAAGGTAATCGCTGGACGTATATTTTTCTTTTTTAAGGTATTCCGCTGCCGCGATGAAGTCATGGAATACGTTTAATTTATTCAATTGCCTTCCGCCGTCATGCCATTTTTTACCATACTCGCCGCCACCGCGGAGGTTTGCTACTGCGTAGATTCCGCCATTGTCCATCCAAACTGCATTGGTGACACTGAAGGAGGGCGTGAGGCTGATATTGAATCCGCCGTATCCATAAAGGATTGTAGGATTTTTACCGTCTAATTTGATTCCTTTCTTGTAAGAAATCATCATCGGGATTTTGGTTCCGTCGGCGGAAGTATAGAACACTTGTTTGGATTCATAATCGCTTGGGTTGAATTTAATCGCAGGCTTCCGGTATAAATTGGATTCTCCGGAGTCCACATCGAAATCATAAATCGTACCCGGCATGGTATAATTGCTGAAAGAATAGTAAATTTTCTTTTCTTCTTTTTTGCCGGAAAACCCGGATGCGCTACCTTGCCCGGGTAACTTTATATCCCTGATTTTTTTACCTGAATGGTCGAATTGCTGAACAACATCCAATGCATCAATCAGGTAATGGGCAAATAAATAGCCGCCCGCAGTCGAAATATGGAGTACATTTTCGGTTTCGGGAATCACATCCACCCAATTTTCGGGGCTCGGATTTTTGACGTTGACTTTTACCAATCGGTTATTGGGCGCATTCAAATTGGTCAAGAGGAAAATTTCGTCCCCGACATTGTCTACAAAATTGGTCGAAGTCTCAAAATTGTCCAAAACCGTAATGATGGGCGCGTCTTTTTTGGCCAGATCTTGGAGGTATAATTCATTGCCCGTCGTAGAAATTGCCGTGGAAATGACCAAGAATCTTTGGTCTTCCGTAACGCCTCCGCCAATGTATCTTCTCGGTGTTTTTTCACCCCCGAAAACCAAAACATCGTTTTTCTGGGGTGATTTAAGTTTATGGAAGAAGAATTTATGCTGGTCGGTCATCGTGGAGAGTTCGCTCCCTTCCGGCTTGTCGTAACTTGAATAATAAAAGCCTTCATTCCCTTTCCAGGAAACGCCGCTGAATTTCACATTGATCAGAGTGTCTTCAATAATTTTGTTTTGAATCGCGTCCAAAACGATGATTTTCGTCCAGTCCGAACCTCCTTCTGAGATTTGATAGGCACAAAGTGAACCGTCTTTTGAAAAACTGACTCCTGCCAATGATGTTGAGCCGTCTTTCGAGAATTTATTCGGATCCAAGAAAACCTCTTCTCTTCCGCCCGACTCCCTGTACAAAACAAAATGCTGCTGAAGCCCGTTGTTTTTGTAATAATAGGTGTATTTTCCTTCTCTGAAAGGAGCGGAAATTTTCTCGTAATTCCAGATTTCGGTAAGTTGTTTTTTGAGTTCGTCCCGAAGTGGGATTTGATCTAAATAACCAAAAGTCACCTTGTTTTGCGCATCGACCCAAGCTTTTGTCTCAGCCGATAAATCGTCTTCCAGCCATCGGTATGGGTCTTCTATTTTTATTCCGAAATAATCATCGGTATGTTTGATTTTTTTGGTTTCCGGATATTTGATTCCGGTTTGCGCATGGAGGTTCATTAAAAAGGTTAATAAAAATAAATTAATCAGTAATTTCTTCATGATGATTTTTTTAAGCCGCATAAAAATAAGCTTTGTTTTGCAGACACTGAAATTCTAAGATGAAATTTATCGTTAAAGTTGAAATTCCGAATTTGAAATCCGGGATTCTGAATGAAAATTTGTGTAGTTTTGGACATGCTTTGGGAAGAAGTCGCCGGACAAAATGAAATCAAAGAAAAATTAAGGGAATCCGTATCGGAGGGCCGCATCAGCCATGCGCAGCTTTTTGTCGGGAAAGAAGGTTCCGGTGCGCTTGGGCTGGCCATTGCTTATGCCGCCGAAATTCTGGCACAAGACCACGGCGAAGCCGCATTGGCCAAAGTCAAATCTTTGCAGCACCCGGATTTGCATTTCTCTTATCCCGTGGCTACTACAGATGCCGTCAAAGAAAAACCAACGAGCATTCAGTTTTTACGGGAATGGCGTGAATTTGTTATGCAAAACCCATATGGCAATATTTTCGATTGGCTACAACATTTGGGAATCGAAAAAAAACAAGGAAATATCAACGTCCACGAAGCACAAGAGATCGTCAGATCGCTCTCATTGAACAGTTACGAAGGCGGATACAAAATCATGGTCATCTGGCTGCCGGAATTGATGAACAATGCAGCCGCAAACAAACTTCTGAAAATCATTGAGGAGCCACCCCGGAAAACGGTTTTCCTCTTGGTTTCGGAACGGGAAGATTTGCTTTTGCCGACGATTACCTCTCGTTGCCAATTGGTGAAAATCAATCGATTGTCTGATTCTGAAATCACGGAATATTTGATTCAGAAAAAAGGTATAAGCGAAAAGGAAGCTAAGATAATGGCCGTTTCAGCAAATGGGAATTTGCGCGAAGCTTTGTCGAACCTTGCCGCCGGGAATTCGGAATTTGAAACTTATTTTGTTCAGTGGGTACGGAATGCTTTTATGGCAGCCAAAAACCCGAATGTTTTGAAGAATTTGGTGGAATGGGCCAATGAACTCAGCGGTTGGTCGCGTGAGCAGCAGAAGCAATTTTTGAGTTATTGTTCCGAGGTTTTCCGTCAGGCAGTGTTGCAAAATTACCAAGCTGAAAGCTTGGTTTTCATGCGTTTGGACAAGGACGGTTTCAATTGGGGAAAGTTTTCACCCTATATCCACGGCGCCAATATCCAAGACATTCTCAACGAAATCAATGAATCATCCTACCACATCGAAAGGAATGCGAATGCAAAAATTGTCATGCTGGATTTATCGATTAAACTGACGCGGCATTTGCATAAGAAGGTTTAAATTCTAAATCCATCTTGCAACAAATCTTCGTGGAAAATCAAATGAACTCCGCTTAAATAATTGGCAATTACTAACTCGTTATTCAGAATAATACTTTTTACCCGTTTGATCTGCGTAGCAAATGAAGTTTCCTTTTTCGTCAAATAGTTTCACAAGTAGAAACCCTTCTTGGCCGTAATTCATTCTGGCCGCCATGGGAAATAAGTCAAAAACGGCCTCTGTGGAAATGGACGAAAATGAACCGGCAGGCCTTGTATTATTGACGTGCAAAGCATACTTGTCACCTGTTTTCAAAATGTAACCTTGCAGCCAACCGTCCCAATCACCCCAGAAAACTTCATCGTAGATTGGAGGCAGAATTTCCTTGACTTCGCCCCGATTGTATAATTTTAACCCTTGTTTTCCGTCTTTGAATACTGAAAAGTGGTAATATTCCCAACCATCAAAACGCTTTTCTGAGAAGTATAATTCACTGTTCTTTTTGGGGAAATAATATTTACGGCCTTTGTATTTCGCTTCCCTGATGGACTTTTTGATGGTTTCGCCTTCTTGGGGTTGGTATTCCGCTCTGGGCTTTGGTGATGATGGCTTCATTGCTTCACCGCCCCAGCTTCCCATGGCTTTGTTTTCCATACCTATCGCTCCATATTCTTCCTCCTCTTTTGGCTCGATTTCTTTGTCGGAAATGACTTTGAAGGTCTTATTATCTCGTTGAATATTTATCTGTTTCCGCTTTCCATCGTTGGTATTGTAGATGAATGAAATTGCATGTTCACCGGCTCCAAACTTCTTTTCAAATTTCACTTTGGAAAGGATTGTTTGGGTAAACTTTTCAGATTTTTTGTTGTAAAGTTGAAGTGTAAATCGCTCATTAGTATCAATAGAACCAATCAATAAATCATCCATTTCGGGATTGATTTCCTCAAATTCATAAAATCCTTCGGAAATGTCAATTTGGTCTTCTGTAAATAATTTTTTGCCTGAAAAGGTGAATAAATTGTACCGCGTGTAGAAATCATCTTCCCAATCATAAGTGGTATTATTGGGTGTCAACACATATTTGCTCGCTTTGATGAGTTTGTTTGTAATGTGGTAATCACCGTATTCCTGATTTTCAAGGATGATTTTTCCTT
The DNA here is from genome assembly GCA_023433225.1 of Bacteroidota bacterium. GTDB lineage: Bacteria > Bacteroidota > Bacteroidia > Flavobacteriales > Weeksellaceae > Moheibacter. The sequence goes on from JAEZDQ010000192.1 coordinate 4,697, forward strand.
TGTAAATCAGCGTAGAAAATGCTTTTGCATTTCTGTATTGGTATCCTTGCCAGAAATCGTCTTCACTGTAATTCAATTCCAATACGGCAAATTGTGGTTCTATAATCGTCTTTCCGTGGTTGTCCACCAAACCAAATTGGTCGTTGACTCTGTATGGAATGTAAAACGCTTGAGCAGACGCATGTATGGCAATCAACCCAACCAATCCAAAAAATAAATACTTTTTCATTTCAATTTTCAGCTTCAATTTACTTTACTTGGACTGATAATTCCAACATCTTATTGATTGATTTTAATGCTTTCAGTCGCAATTCTTCTTCAATCTGGATTTCGGGTAATTCGTATTTCATACACAAATACAATTTCTCCATGGTATTGCGTTTCATGTAAAAACATTCACTGCAATTGCAGGATTCGTCTTGCGTCAATGCCGGAATCAGTTTTTTATGCGGAGCCAGTTTCTGCATTTCATGGATGATTCCCTCTTCCGTCGCAATGATAAACTCTTGTGAATCATCATTTTGAACATAGTCCAGCAATCGGGAAGTGGAGCCGATAAAATCGGCAACGCGTAAAACGGGTTCTTCCGATTCCGGGTGCGCGATTAATTTCGCATTCGGATTTTCAGCCATTTGCTGCGCGATTCTTTCCAATGAGAACGCTTCGTGTACCATACAGGCGCCATCCCAAAGAATCATATTTCTTCCGGTGACTTGGTTCAGGTATCGCCCCAGATTTTTGTCAGGTGCAAAAATAATCTTCTGATCGGGCGGTAAAGAATTGATGATTGTCTGGGCATTGGAAGAAGTCACAATGATGTCGCTTTCGGCTTTTACGCCTGCGTCACAATTGATATAGCTCACCACGATCGAACCCGGGTGTTCTTCCCGGAAAGCACGCAAACCTTCCCCCGTACAGGAATCGGCAAGCGAACAACCGGCTAATAAATCCGGCAGGACAACTTTTTTGGTTGGATTCAGAATTTTGGCAGCTTCGGCCATGAAGTGAACCCCACAAAAAACGATCATATCGGCTTCGGTTTCCGCCGCGGCACGTGCCAACTGTAAACTGTCGCCTAAGAAATCCGCGATGTCTTGAATGTCACCGGTTTGGTAATAATGAGCCAGAATGATGGCATTTTTTTCCTTGCGCATTTTATGGATTTCGGCTACCAAGTCAATTCCTTTTGGGATTTCCATATCGAGGTAACCTTTTACAGGTAGTGTGTTCCTTGCTTTTTCTATTGTTTGCATAATGCGAGTCATGGCAACCTTATTTTTAATTGATAACTTTAATTTATCGGTTGTGAATAAATAAAAAGAAAGTCATTGTGAATTCAGGTGGTAAAATTACGAAATCTTTTAACTTTGCTCAAACCTTTCAGAAATGCAACAACGCGAAGACTTCCTTCTCAAAGCTTACGAACTCGGAATCATTAAATTTGGAAATTTCACTTTGAAAAGCGGTATCGAATCACCGTTTTATGTGGATTTGCGTCCGCTTTCTTCCAGCCCGCAGTTGTTGAAAACATTGGCTCAAAACTTACTGGAATTGGTTGAAGGCGCGCCATTTGATTTGATTTGCGGCGTTCCGTATGCAGCACTTCCGATGGGAACGACCATGAGCTTGGCCAGTGGCGTCCCTTTGATTATCAAAAGAAAAGAAAACAAAGGTTACGGAACCAAACGTATGGTGGAAGGTGTTTACCACGACGGCCAAAATTGCTTGTTGGTGGAGGATGTAATTACAAGCGGCCAAAGCCTGTTGGAAACCATCGAAGAAATTGAAAGGGAAGGTTTAAAAGTAACCGACATCGTAGTAGTTTTAGACCGGGAACAAGGCGGAATCGAAAAACTCAAAAAGAAAGGTTACAATGTCTTTACATTGTTTACCATCAACGAAGTCATTGATATTTTACACCGCTACCACCGCCTGAGCGACGGCGATATGGCAAGGATTAAAAACTTTTTGAACAACCCCCCTGCGCCGCCGCAGATGAAAAGAATTCCTCTGGAGCATAAGAAAATCCAGCATCCGGTAGGAAGGAAACTCATCGAATTTGCGCTCAAAAAACAATCCAACCTCATCGCTTCGGCAGATGTGATCACGGCAAATGAGTTATTGAAACTCGCTGAAGAAGTGGGTGA
>JAEZDQ010000005.1 GCA_023433225.1 Bacteroidota bacterium
ACATTAGGGCTTCCCAAATCTGTCCTTCTTGCAATTCCCCGTCACCATGAAGCGAGAAAACCAATTTATCGTCTTGGTTTAATTTTTTAGCCAAGGCTGCGCCAATCGCCACCGAAAGGCCTTGCCCCAAAGAACCTGAAGCGACACGGATGCCGGGTAGACCTTCGTGGGTAGTAGGATGGCCTTGTAACCGGGAATCGATTTTCCGGAAAGTTTTCAGTTCTTCAACGGGAAAGAAACCGAAACGAGCCAAAGTGCTGTAAAAAACCGGTGAAATATGCCCATTTGATAAAAAGAAAATATCTTCGCCTATACCGTCCATTTGGAAATCGGTGGAATAATCCATGATTTTCCCGTACAATGCAGTAAAAAATTCGGTACAACCCAGTGATCCTCCCGGATGCCCGCTGTTTACCGCATGAACCATCCGCAGAATGTCTCGGCGGGTTTGCTGAACATGGATTTCTAATTGTTCTAAAGCCATTGAATTTTGTTTCTGATTTGTGCAAAAATAGGGTTTTAGAACTTATTTCAGGATGGAAATCTCAGAAATTCCGGCGGAATTTTTCCACAACTGTTTAACCAAATATTTGTTTGAATGCCAGAGGCAGGTAACTGATGATATCACTCGCCATCAGGCTTTCTTCGCCTATATGTTCTTGGGCGATATCGCCCGCTAAACCATGTAAAAATACACCAAAAACGGCTGCATCCCGGGGTTCAAAACCTTTAGCCAAGTGGCCTGCGATGATGCCCGTGAGGACGTCCCCGCTTCCGGCCGTGGCCATTCCCGGGTTTCCGGTCGAATTGAAAAACACTTCTCCTGAAAGGGTAAAAATCGCGGTATGTGCATTTTTCGCAACGACAATTAATTGATTATCTTTCGAAAACTTTCGGGCTTTTTCCATTTTTTCATACTCATTTCCCCATGGGCCAATCAACCTTTCCAGTTCTTTGGCATGAGGTGTAAGGATGGTATTTTCCGGTAATTCCCCCAATAATCTCGGATTTTGAGCCAACAAATTGATTCCGTCCGCATCAACGATCAGGGTTTTTCCTTTCAAATCTCGCTCATTTAAGAATTCTTCCAATGCCAACGCAGTTTCCGATGCCGTTCCCAAGCCTGGACCAATGGAAATGGTATTGAATTTCTTTATATCTTCCGGAAAACCAATGATTTTATCATCAGAAAAATCAGTCATAACCATGGCTTCGGGCAATGTGGTTTGGATAATTTCATAACCGCATTTCGGTATATAGGAAGTGAGCATTCCGCAACCGGATTTCAATGCAGCTTTTGCAGAAAGGAAATTTGCCCCGATTTTTCCATAACTTCCTCCGATTACCAACACATGCCCGAAATCGCCCTTATGGGAGAATTTCTGTCGCAAACGGTAAAAATGGGGGATAGAATCCGAACTGACATAATGGTAAGGGGATGATTGATTTTCTACAGAATCCCAATCCAAACTGATGTCTAAAATTTCAAAATCTTTTACATACGATCGGTTGTCCGAAAGCAATAAACCGAGTTTGGGCGTTTCAAAAGTCAAAGTCATTTCGGATTGGACAATCAAATCATGGTTCTTATTGATTTGGTCACAGAACAGCCCGGAAGGTACATCAATGGAAATAACCGTATTTGGCGCAAGATTGATTTGGGTGATGACCGATTTCCAAGTTTGGTCAATCGGCCTGGAGAGGCCATAGCCAAAAATGCAGTCGATAATAATGGTGTTCGGCGGAAAATCGAATTTTGTTTCTTCGGTTAAATATTCGATGGGAATTTTCGCGTCTTTCAGCCGCTTTTGGTTGCTCAGGTTGTCGAGCGAATAACTGTTGTTTTTTTGCAGGTAAACTTGGACATTGGATTTTTCAGCGTCCAACAATCTGGCCAGAGCCAGTCCGTCCCCTCCGTTATTGCCAATCCCGCAAATGATGGTAAAATGGTTTTTGGTAACATCCAAACGGTTTTTCAGCCAATGTAAAACCGAAGTCGCCGCACGCTCCATCAAGTCAATCAATTCGATGTCTTGGATGGAAATGGTTTGGGTTTCGGCTTCTTTTAATTGTTTCGGGCTAAGAATTTTCATGGCTTAAATTTATCAATTAAAACAAAAAAACCGGCAAAGTTCATTTGCCGGTTAACCTATGTTGAATGGGTTATTGTTTGGTGAAAACCAATTTGGTCGTGGTTCCCAGAGAAGTTTCTGAAATTTCAAACTTCGAGATATCATTATTGGTGATGACCGGCGTAAACGTCGCCGGAAGAATGGATTCACCGCCTTGGGAAGTGATGTTCACGCTGTAACTGTTTCCGTTTTTGATCCATGTACCGCCGATGGTTTCGTCCAAGTGGCATGCCACCCCTTCTTCTTCCGTCCAAACATCTTCGGTGAAAGTCCCGCCATTGATAAATTTCACATTTCCTTTGAACGCACAAATATCCGAAATATCCTGTTGGTTATTGTTGATGTATTGCGCCGTCACTTTCCAAGTCCCGACGATATTGAATTGCGGTTGGCCATCGCTGTCATCGTCTGAACTACAGGAAACAAACGCCAAACTCATCGTAAAGGCAAACATTAATAAAACTAATTTTTTCATATTCGATTTCTTTTTTTATTACGTATAAAACGCGGATTGGATTTAAAAAATTTTGACAAAGATGGACTATTTTCGGGAATTCGGAAACTTTAACATTTAAGGTAAGTACCATTCCCCCCGATGCGGTTTCAATACATCGCGTACGGAAACCATTTCATTTTCATAAACCACCATATAAGCTACATGGTGCATTTCGGAAATTGCCTCGACACCCGTTGTTTTCAATTCCAAATTTTTGGCAGCTATGTATTCTTTCAAATGGATTTCATGGTGTTCTGCGGTTTTTTGCGCATCCGAACCATGAAAATCCCATATCAGTTTTAATTTTTTCATACTTAATTTTTGAAAAACAAATCTAAGAAATTGAATTAATCCGAAAATAATTTTTAGTTAAACCCATCCGGTAAATCCCCAACTTCAATCCATAAATTCTTGGGAATTTTATTTCAAACAAAGCAAATGTAGTACCTTTGCACGTTCAAATGACAAAGAATATTTCCAAATACAACCCCAAGGAATTCATCATCATCAAAGGTGCTAAACTCCACAATCTTAAAAACATAGATATAGCGATTCCCAAAAACAAACTGGTCGTCGTTACCGGTTTATCCGGCTCGGGAAAATCATCGCTTGCTTTTGACACGCTTTATGCCGAAGGCCAAAGGCGTTATGTTGAAAGCCTTTCCTCATATGCACGGCAATTCTTGGGAAAACTCGATAAGCCACAGGTGGACTACATCAAGGGGATTGCTCCTGCCATCGCGATTCAGCAAAAAGTCATCAGTTCCAATCCGCGTTCAACGGTAGGCACAACGACTGAAATTTATGATTATTTGAAACTTTTGTTCGCGCGCATCGGCCAAACTTATTCGCCTGTTTCCGGTAAAGTTGTCCGGAAAGATTCGGTAACCGATGTGGTGAATTACATCCAAACCCTCCTAACCGGAACCAAGTTGTTCGTCCTTTCACCGCTGCATTCCCATCAGGACAGGAGTTTCACCGAACATTTAAAAATATTGCAGCAACAGGGTTTTGCCCGATTGGAAGTCGATGGAAACCTCGTGAAAATCGAAGATTTAATCGAATTCAATTTTGAGCCAAAAAAAGAAAATTTAATCTATTTGGTCATCGACCGGATAGCCGTTCAAGACGACGAATCTTTTTTCCATCGTCTGGCAGATTCAATTCAAACCGCGTTTTTTGAAGGAAAAGGATTCATGATTCTTAGAAATGCGGAAGATGCAACGCTCCGTAATTTCTCAAATGCTTTTGAACTCGACGGAATCACTTTCTATGAACCTACCGTTCATTTTTTCAGTTTCAACAACCCTTACGGAGCCTGCCCGGTTTGCGAAGGCTACGGAAAAGTCATCGGTATCGATGAAAACTTAGTCGTTCCCAATAAAAAACTATCCATTTACGAAGACGCCATTGTCGCTTGGAAAGGGGAGAAAATGAGCGAATGGAAGGAAAGGTTCATCAAACTCGCTTCCAAATTTGATTTTCCCATTCACAAACCCTATTACCAATTGTCGGAAGAACAAAAAGAAATTCTTTGGCACGGAAAAGGAAAATGGGAAGGGATTGACGGATTCTTCAAAATGGTGGAGTCCAATACCTATAAAATTCAATACAGGGTGATGCTTTCCCGTTATAGAGGCAAAACTACCTGTCCCAATTGCCGGGGAAAACGTTTGCGCAAAGAAGCTTCCTTTGTGAAAATCAACCAAAAATCCATTCAGGATTTGGTGGATTTGCCCTTGGATGAACTCAAGGTTTTCTTTGACGGATTGAATTTAACCGACTACGAAGAACAAGTCGCTAAAAGAATCTTGCATGAAATAAGGAGCCGGATTGAATTCTTGTTGAATGTAGGCTTGGGTTACCTCACGATTAACCGGGCTTCCAATACGCTTTCTGGAGGTGAAAGCCAAAGAATTAACCTCGCTACTTCACTGGGCAGCAGTTTGGTCGGTTCCATGTACATTTTGGACGAACCTTCTATCGGCCTGCATTCCAAAGATACCGAAAGATTGATTGGCGTATTGAAAAAACTCCGCGATTTGGGCAATACAGTCATCGTTGTTGAGCACGATGAAGACCTGATGAAAGCCGCTGACCATATCATCGACATTGGCCCCGAAGCCGGAACCAATGGAGGAAACGTAGTTTTTGAAGGGGATTATGAAGATTTATTAAAATCGGACACCCTGACCGCGCAGTACCTAAATGGGAAATTAAAAGTCGAAATCCCGGCCAAAAGAGTCCCATTCAAAAATTATATCCAAGTAAAGGGGGCGCGCGAAAACAACCTGAAAAACATCGATGTCAAATTCCCGTTAAACACCCTTACGGTGGTCACCGGCGTGAGCGGCTCGGGAAAAAGTACGCTGATGAAAGATATCTTCACCCCGGCCCTGCAAAGGAATCTGGGGATTTACGGAAATAAAATCGGTGAATTTGACGAATTAGGCGGAGACCTGAAACGCATTCAAAACATCGAACTCATCGACCAAAACCCAATTGGGAAATCATCACGCTCCAATCCCGTCACTTATGTAAAAGCTTATGACGATATCCGCGCCCTCTACGCCAAACAAAAAGCGAGTAAACTCCATGGATTTGAAGCCAAACATTTCTCTTTCAATGTAGATGGCGGCCGTTGCGATGCCTGCAAAGGCGAAGGAACCATTACCATCGAAATGCAGTTCATGGCAGATGTGGAACTTACCTGCGATACTTGTAACGGAAAGCGGTTTAAAAATGAAATTTTAGCCGTTAAATACCATGGGAAAAATATTTCGGACGTATTGGAAATGACCATTGATGAAGCGGTGGAATTTTTCGAAAGCCACCATGAGTCAAAAATTGTGGACAAAATCCGGCCCCTTCAGGAAACCGGTTTGGGGTATGTGCAGTTGGGGCAATCCTCCAACACGCTTTCGGGCGGTGAAGCACAGCGCATCAAACTCGCCTCTTTTTTAACCAAAGGCAATACCAACCACCATACGCTCTTTGTTTTTGACGAACCCTCTACGGGTCTGCATTTCCACGATGTGAAAAAATTGCTCAAAGCCTTTCGCGCTTTGATTGAAATCGGTCACACGGTTTACGTCATCGAACACCATATGGACATCATCAAAGCAGCTGATTGGGTGATTGACATCGGGCCCGAAGGCGGTAAAAACGGCGGAACCGTTGTGGCCCAAGGAACGCCCGAAGAAATTGCGGAGTCTAATCAATCTTATACCGGTCAATTTTTAAGGGAGAAATTCTAAGTGTTCGAATAATTTCATTCTAAGTAAAGCCTTTCATGTCATTCGAAGTTGCGCGATAGGATTATTGCCGATTCGACCCATCCCTATTTCCCCTATTTTTCAATTCTCCTTTCTCAGAACCGAATTTTATCGCGCTACCGTGGTCAACCACGATAGGGAGCGTGGTCATCCACGGTGGCGAGTGTGGTCTACCACGGTTAGGAGCGTGGTCAACCACGATAAGGAGCGGGATGAACCACGGTTAATTGGATAAATCTAACCTTTGAACGAACCGAATTGAGCCGTTCATGTCTTTCAAAGCAAGTTTTTCTGTTTTTTTTCAAAACCTTCAAATCCCCCAGCCTTCCCTGTCCAAACTGCGGTATTGAATGGCTTCGGCAATGTGGTAGGACTTCAAAGATTCAACCGATTCCAAATCGGCGATGGTTCGGGCGACGCGCAGAATCCGGTCATAAGCCCGTGCAGAAAGATTCAATCTTTCCATGGCTGTCTTAATCAACCGCTTTCCTTCCTCGTCCAATTGGCAATATTCATCCAATTGATTGGCACCTATTTGGGCGTTGTAGTGAATGTTCTTTAAGCCTTGGTATCTTTGGGTTTGAATTTGCCGGGCTTCCACCACCCTTTTGCGTACTTCAATGCTCTTTTCGCCATTTCTTTCTGCCGATAAATCGGCGAATGGAACGGGGCTGACTTCTATATGTAAATCAATCCGATCCAACAACGGGCCGGAAATTTTATTCATATACCGCTGCATTTCTACCGCCGACGAAGTATTGTTTGGGTCATCGGGGAAATAACCACTTGGACTCGGGTTCATGGAAGCGACCAACATAAAACTCGCCGGGTAAGTCACGGTAAACTTCGCGCGGGAGATGGTGACTTCACGGTCTTCCAAGGGTTGGCGCATGACTTCCAGCACAGAGCGTTTGAATTCGGGCAGTTCATCCAAAAAAAGAACGCCGTTGTGCGCAAGTGAAATTTCTCCGGGCTGAGGGTAACTTCCGCCTCCAACCAAGGCAACGTCTGAGATCGTATGGTGTGGGCTGCAATAAGGCCGGACGGTCATCAGGGAAGAAATTTCACCCAATTTGCCGGCCACACTATGGATTTTGGTGGTTTCCAACGCCTCCTCCATACTTAGTGGCGGAAGAATGGAAGGGATTCTTTTGGCCAGCATCGTTTTCCCGCTTCCGGGCGGACCGATGAGGATGATGTTATGTCCGCCGGCGGCAGCGATTTCCAGTGCCCGTTTGACATTTTCCTGTCCTTTTACATCCGCAAAATCAAATGAGAACGCATTGAGTTGTGCGTAAAACTCTTTTTCGATATCTACTTTTACAGGCTCGATTTCATTTTCATTGTTGAAGAAATCAATTACCTCTGAAATGTTTTCTACTCCATATACCGCCAGATCATGAACAACTGCAGCTTCTTGTGCGTTTTGTTTGGGCAAAATAAATCCTTTGAAACCTTCATTCCTCGCCTGAACGGCGATGGGCAAAGCCCCTTTAATGGGGCGTAAGACACCGTCCAAAGCGAGTTCTCCCATAATCAAGTAATCGGAAATTCCTTCGGAATTAATTTGTTCGGTTGCGGCTAAAATCCCCATTGCGATGGTGAGATCATAGGCCGAACCTTCCTTTTGCAAATCAGCAGGAGCCATATTGATGGTTATTTTTTTTCCGGGGATTTTGTATCCAATATTTTGGAGGGCAGTCCCAATCCGGAAATTGCTCTCTTTGATAGCGTTGTCCGGTAAGCCGACCAAAAAATAACCAACGCCCAACTCCACATTTACCTCGATGGTAATGGTTTTGGCGGAAACCCCATAAATCGCACTTCCATAAACTTTCGTTAACATAGAGAAATTTATGTTAAAAGTTAATAATATATTTTTAAATTGGCTTCCATTTCAGAAAAAAATTATGGAGAAAAAAACCTATCATTTTGAATATCAAAAATTTAATAATCTAACACAATTAACTGAAGACGACCGACTTTTGGTGGAATGTTCCATCCGGGCAGCCGAAAAAGCCTATGCGCCTTATTCACAATTCCGGGTGGGCGCAGCCTTATTGTTGGAGAACGGTGAAATTTTATCGGGAAATAACCAGGAAAATGCATCCTATCCGGTCGGTGTCTGCGCCGAAAGGACTTTACTTTCATACGCCCACGCCAATTTCCCTGATTTGAAAAAAATAAAATTGGCGGTATCGGTTTTAGATACCGACCAAGATGTTTCACCTTGTGGACTTTGCAGGCAAACACTTTTGGAATATGAAACCATACAAAATCAGAATCTTGAGATTTTATTGCACAATAACTCCGGTTCGACATTGGTTATCCCGGCCGCTTCGGTGCTTTTACCTTTGCATTTCGATAAAAGTTCACTCGCTTAAACTCGGTTTGCACATATTAATTTTAACCTTTAAATTTGCCCTTCACGGTACGTAAATATGGAAAAAATTACAAAGGAGACCTATCTTCAATGGTACAGGGACATGAATTTTTGGCGAAGATTTGAAGATAAATGCCGTTCACTTTATTTAAAACAAAAAATCAGGGGATTTTTGCATTTATACAATGGGCAGGAGGCACTTCCCGCCGGATTTCTGCACGCCATGCAAAAAGGAAAGGACAATGTAATTACCGCATACCGATGCCACGTTTGGCCAATGGCCATGGGTGTTGACCCTAAAAGGGTAATGGCGGAGTTGTGCGGTAAAGAATCCGGGACCTCAAGAGGTTTAGGCGGTTCTATGCACGTTTTCAGCAAAGAACATCATTTTTATGGCGGGCACGGAATCGTAGGCGGACAAATCCCCGTTGGTGCAGGCATTGCTTTTGGCGACAAATACAACAACCGCGATGCTGTTACGATTTGTTTAATGGGAGACGGTGCGGTACGTCAAGGAACATTGCATGAAACTTTTAATATGGCGATGACTTGGAAACTTCCGGTGGTTTTTGTTTGTGAAAACAATGGTTACGCCATGGGAACTTCCTTAAAAAGAACGGCTAATCATTCCGATATTTACAAATTGGGATTGGGTTATGAAATGCCTTCTTTGCCGGTTGATGGAATGGATCCGGTAAAAGTTGCCGAAGCAGCTTTTGAAGCATTGGAAAGAGCAAGAAGAGGCGACGGTCCTACCTTTTTGGACATCCGAACCTACCGCTACCGCGGTCATTCAATGTCGGATGCCGAACCTTATCGCACCAAAGATGAAGTAGAGCAATACAAGAACGAAGACCCTATTCTAATGGTGCAACATGCTATTTTGGAAAACAAATATGCGACCCAAGATGAATTGGCCAAAATAATGGAAGAAGTCAAGGCTGAGGTGGAAGAATGTGAAAAATTTGCCGAGCAATCAGACTTACCGGGCTTAGATACCATGTACCGTTATACTTACTCCCAAGAAGATTATCCTTTCATAGATGTTGTTGAAAATCAATAAAGAAAAGAATTATGGCTGAAAAAATAACAATGCCCCGTTTGAGCGACACCATGGAAGAAGGAACGCTGGTCAAATGGCATAAAAATGTAGGAGATAAAGTGTCGGAAGGCGATGTTTTAGCCGAAATAGAAACCGATAAAGCCATTCAAGAGTTCGAAAGTGAATTTGACGGCACATTGCTTTACCAAGGAATCGAAGAAGGAAAATCCGCAAAAGTAGACAGCATATTGGCCATTATTGGAGAAGAAGGTGAAGAAATTGGCGATTTGACATCCGGAGAAAATTCAGATAATAAATCAGAAAATGGCTCTGAGGAGTCGGAAAAAGATTCACAAGAGAAGGAATCAGAAGAAGATGCTCAATCCTCTCAAAATGAAGAAAAAGAAACTGAACCAGAAGAAGAAACCGAACCCACCCAAGAAATTCCCGAGGGTGTGCAGGTGATTACCATGCCCCGTTTGAGCGACACCATGGAAGAAGGAACCGTGGCCAAATGGCATAAATCCGTTGGCGATGAAGTAAAAGAAGGTGATATATTGGCAGAAATCGAAACCGACAAGGCCGTCCAGGAATTCGAAAGTGAGTTCGACGGAATGCTTTTGCACATCGGTTCCGAAGAAGGAAAATCAGCTCCGGTGGACAGTATATTGGCCATTATCGGCCCGAAAGGAACAGATGTTTCCGGGCTCACTTCCGCAAAAAAACCACAACCCAAAAAGGAAATTAAACAAGAGGAGAAAAAAGAAGAACCGGAAGCCGAACAAGTTGATTATGCAAAACCAAAGTCCAACACTCCGCAACCCACATCCAACCAAAACGAAAGAATTTTTGCTTCGCCCTTGGCCAAGAGTTTAGCCAAAGAAAAAGGAATTGATTTAAGCCAAGTGGAGGGTTCGGGCGACCAAGGCAGGATTATTAAAAAGGATATCGAAAACTACCAACCCCGCCCGGTTACTGCTTCCAGCCAAAATTATGTGAAACAGGAAAGCCAAAGCATATCCAATTCCCAAATGCGGAAAGTGATTGCCAAGCGCCTTTCGGAATCAAAATATACCGCACCGCATTATTATTTGAATGTAGAAGTGGATATGGACAATGCCATCATTTCACGCGAACAAATCAATAAACTCCATCCCGATTCCAAAATTTCTTTCAACGATATCATTTTGAAAGCCTGTGCCCTTGCACTCCGCAAACATCCGCGTGTAAATTCTAGTTGGAAAGGTGAAGAAACCTTGATTCACGGAGACATCAACATAGGTGTGGCCGTAGCGGTGGAAGACGGTTTACTGGTTCCGGTTGTGAAAAATACCGATTTCAAATCTTTTTTTGAAATTTCAGCAGAAGTAAAAGATTTGGCCAAACGCGCACGCGACCGAAAACTCAAAGCGGATGAAATGGAAGGAAGTACTTTTTCCGTTTCCAATCTGGGCATGTTTGGAATCGAATCCTTTACATCCATCATCAACCAACCGAATTCATGTATCCTTTCGGTGGGAGCGATCGTAGAAAAACCGATTGTCAAAAACGGCCAAATCGTTGTAGGCAACACCATGAAACTTTCCATGGCATGTGACCACAGAACCGTTGACGGAGCTACCGGCGCACAGTTTCTTCAAACTTTGGTGATTTATTTGGAAAACCCGATTACCATGTTTGTGTAAAAATATTTTTTTTTCATGACATTAATCATTTGTAGTTAAATTTTTACTTAATTTAGTAGCGGTTTAACACAATTATTTTTTTTATGAAAAAACATTTATTTTATTTAATCTTGTCATGCCTCCCCATTATTGGGTTCGGACAAATCCTTCAGGAAGGGTTTGATGACATCACAACGCTTACAGGAGCGGGTTGGACGATGACCAATCAGAGCAGTCCAATCGGTACTACCGAGTGGTTTCAGGGGAATGCCACTGTTTTCACCGGACATCAAGGAGGAGCCACTTCCTACATTGGGGCAAACTTCAATAACACAGCCGGAACAGGAACGATTAGCAATTGGTTAATCACACCAACTTTAAACTTAAAAGATGGCGATGTGCTGTCTTTCTACACTCGTACATCGACCGCTTCCACTTGGAATGACCGATTAGAAGTTCGGTCAAGTGTAGGTACAATGACTTTACCGGTTGGAGTTGCAGCTGTAGGTTCATTTACAAACTTACACCTTACCGTCAATCCGGATTTGAATTTAAGCTATCCGGAAGTTTGGACACAGTATGAAGTAACTGTTTCCGGTGTGGGTAATACTCCGGTCGCTATGAACTTTGCTTTCAGATACACCGTTCCTAATGGAGGACCTTCCGGTTCAAATTCAAATTTCATTGGAATCGATACATTGTTAGTTGAAGAAGGCGGGGGCGGAGGCCCGGTGGAGTATTGTGAAGTTACTTATACCAGTAACATTGAGCCTATTACTCACGTAATTTTTGCGGGTATTGACAATGAATCCGACCCTGCATTAAACGGTTCGCCGGCTATGGAAGACTTCACTTCAATTTCAGGAGATGTAACCGTTGGTGAGACTTATCAGATTGCATTGGAAGGAAACACGGATGGCAACTTCAGAAATACATTTACAGTTTTTATAGACTGGAATCAAAACGGAGTTTTAAATGATGCAGGCGAAATGTATGAAGCCGGGACAATTATGAACTCGACCGGAACAGACGGCCAGCAAGCACTGACAGACATCGCCGTTCCTGCGGACGCTATGGAGGGTTCAACCCGAATGAGGATTATCAAAGACTGGACATCTTCCACTACTCCGGTATGGCCATCCGACCCTTGTGGGACTTATGATTTCGGCCAAACTGAAGATTATACCTTAAATGTAACCACAGGCGGAGGAGGCCCTGTGGAGGATTGTTCACAATCTACTCCTAGTAACGCTTTTGAAAACGGACACGGATTCCTTCAATCCGCTCATATAGCGCATGATTTCTCTGTGGATGCAGACGTTGTTTTCACTGTAGAGCAATTTACATTTAATATTTTAACCGTAACTACAACTGCAACTGTAACCCTTTCCTTCTATGAAGATGCAGGCGGACAACCAGGAACCCTTTTGTATACTACTCCGGCAATTGTTCCTACCTCAATCACAAATATCGGAACTGCATTCGGATTTAATGTGGAAAGTACAGTAGTTGATTTACCGGTTCCTCAAGAGTTCCAAGGAGGTGCTTCCGGCGCGAATTATCTCGTTGCGGCAACCATCAGTAATCCGGGCAACTCTTATTGGGAAAGTACAACGGTGATGAATACGCCTAATCAAGGATTCTGGAGCCCCGACGGTGGAGTTACTTGGACTGCTTTAACGGGAGGTCCATGGGATGGTGTGTTTGAAATCGCCGGAACTTGTGAGGACGGAGGAAGTACTGGTGAAGGCTGTGAATGGACAGTAACTGTTTCTGATACCGGATGGGGTGATGAAGTAAGCTGGGAACTGCGTGATGCCGGCGGTGTTGTCGTATTGTCCGGTGGGCCGTATGCAGATTCATCAGCAGGATATACAGACACCCAAACCGCTATGGCGGAAGGCCCGGTGGAATTCTTTATCGAAACAATCGGTACATTCAATGACAACAGCCCTGCTTATTCTATTTCGAATGAGAACGGTGAAATCATCACCGGAGCTGCTACAGGTGGAACGGAAACAACTCTTAGTGCTGACTGTGATGATCTTCCACCACCACCACCTGCATTCAACTGTGACGAACAAGAAGTATTGTCAAACGGTTTGGAGAACGGATTGTTCTTCGGCGGAGATACAGACCAGTCTTTGGCAGTTGACGTAATCGTAGGTGACGAAGGATTCATCGCATACGGTTCTTACGTGAATGTATTTGTGGATGGAAATACTGATTTGACTTTCAGTGTGAACTTCTACGACGATGCAGGCGGTGTACCCGGAGGACTTGTTCATGCAAGTAATGCCTACTTTACCGAAAATGAATCCTTAGGAAATGCATTCGGATTCGACGTTTACAGCTACAAAGTTGGATTCGATGATCCGTTTACTGCGGAAGCCAATACAACCTACTGGATGGAAATCGTTTCTGACGGTATGGCTTGGGAGGCGACTTCAGCTTCATTCTTCGGTTCAGGATTGGTATTCAGCAACACCAACACAGGTGGTGTATGGACATTGGATCCTGCCACTGAATTGGTGTATGACCTGATCTGTGAGCCTTTGGGTGTATCCGATATGAATGCCTTTGACTTTACTTACTATCCAAACCCGGTAAAAGATGTATTGAACATAGATTCCAAAAAATCTATCGAAAATATAGCTGTACATAATTTAGCCGGCCAGCAAGTAATGAACAAAGTAAATGTAAACAACGGTCAAGTGGATGTTACATCACTTTCACCGGGCGTTTATGTATTCAAAGTGACCCTCGATGGCGGACAAGTTGAAACCTTTAAGATTATCAAGAGGTAACTTTAAGAATTAATTTAATTAAAATTATGAATGGCTCGGAATTGATTCCGGGCCATTTTTTTATTAGACACAATCTATTTGTTGAAAGAATTTATACTTTGATAAATGTCGACTGTGAAATTTTATTTACATTAGTAAATTATTAACATAAATATTCTTTTTTATGAAACAATTTTATTTTTTACTGAGCATGGTGCTCTTGTTACCAATGGGCTTATTTGCCCAAAGCTATTCGGTAGAGGAGCAAAATGAGATTCAGGCCCATCAGTTGAATATAATGATGGAAGGATTGAACTATTCATCTCCCAATTTCGGAGTAATTGATTATGGAACGGAGGACACAAATGAAAATTTTATTCCTACCGCAGGTGCTACTCAAACATTTACCC
>JAEZDQ010000035.1 GCA_023433225.1 Bacteroidota bacterium
AGGAAACACATTATGCCTTTGCTGACACCGAAAGAAAAATCGGAATAATTGAAATTACGCACGAAAGCCTTGGAAAAACGTATATATTTTATATTTTTGAAAGAATTTATATTAAAAATTTCCCTCATGATTGATAATATAAAAGAAAGCCGGCTAAAACACATTTCAAATTTAATAGGGTTTCTAAATGTAGCGTGTTACGTCATCGTTGGCCTCGCCCATTTTATCAATATTGAATGGTTGGCTTGGATTTCCCTTCCTTTACTGTTGTATGGATTATTTTTATTTTTTAAGAATTTCTCACAACTAAAAAATAATCCGGCTACAAGATTATCCACGGTATTTATAGCACCATTCTTTTACATTTTTTTCATTGTATATGCGGGTTTCGTGTTATTTTAAATTACCATTCTTAGAAATAAAACAAATATGTTCACTAAAATAAAACTACACTATTTTGCTCTTCCGGCAATATTGATCACGAGTATTATGTATGTCGTGATTATCATCCTTAATATCAATAATATAAAGGAAAGCATAGTATTGAAAGATGATTTAAAATTGTATTTATCATTGGGCGGTGGTATTATATTCGCGGGTCTCTTAGCATTAAATATTGCAGCTGTACTATATTTATTAATTTGTTTTTACGTCAAAACATTTAAAAAGAACGATCTGTAAATGTTAAATCTTTTTTGATAAAACCTTCCCGAAAACGGAAGGTTTCTTTGATTGTTAAACTGCATTTAAACGTGCTTTTTATTCTCATTATCTTTCCACTTGATTTTAAATTAATATTTTTACACTTTTCAATAAAACAGTATGAAAATTAAACACAGCTTGTTGGCCATCACGGCTTCTTTGATGATGAATGCTCAAAACGTAATGACCCCGGAAAAATTATGGAACCTAAACCGATTAAGTGTCGCAGCGACGGCGCCTGACCAGGCTTCTCTGTTCTATAAAATCAGCAAAACCGATTTGAAAACTGAAAAAACGGACAGCAAAAATTATTTTCTTAACCTGAAAAATAATACCGCTGTAGAGGTTGATCTTGGCAAAAAATCGCTGATTCAGTGGGATAAAAACGGATTGTATGCAAAAGAAGGCGAGAAAATTTATATTTCCTCCGATTCAGGCAAAACATGGACTGAGTTTTATACGATTGGCAAAGCTGATCTTGTGAAAATTTCTCCGGACGGCAAAAAAATAGCGTTTAGCAAAGAAGTTCAGGTAGAAACGGTCTACGCAAAAGATAAATATAAAGATACTCCAAAATCTACTGCGCTAGTTTATACGGATCTCAATCACCGCCATTGGGACACTTGGAATGAAGGGAAATACAATCATTTGTTTGTCGTGAATATAGCTCAGCCTTCATCCGCTGCCATTGATTTATTGGAAGGCAAATCGTGGGATTCTCCACAGAAACCTTTTGGCGGCGCGGAAGATTTTACCTGGAGCCCGGATTCGGAGCAACTTCTGTATGTAGTAAAACCTTTCAGCGGAAAAGAATATGTAACCACTACCAATACGGATATTTTTGCATATCATCTGACTTCAGGTACTGTAAAAAATCTTACCGAAGAAAATAAAGGGTATGATAATCACCCGATTTTCAGTCCGGATGGTAAATACCTGATGTACACTTCCATGAAAAGAGACGGATACGAAGCAGATAAAAATGATATTAAAATAATCGACTGGAAAACCGGCACGAAAACCAACCTTACCGAAAATTGGGATGAAAGCGTTACCGGAAGTTTAAAGTGGGGAAACAATTCCAAAGAAATCTATTTCAGTGCTGCCTATCGGGGAACCAAACAGCTTTTTTCATTAGATCCTAAAACTAAGAAAATATCGCAACTGACTCGTGGTGATTTTGATGTGAATGAAGTGCTTCTTCAGAATAAATCTGAAATAATCGTCACCCGGACAGATTATAATCATAATGCTGACCTTTTTGCTGTCAACATCAAAAACGGCAAAATGAAACAGATAACAGAGGTTAATAAAGAAAATTACGCTTCCATAACACCATCCAATTCAGAATTAAAAATGGTGAAAACCACCGATGGAAAAGAAATGGGCGTATGGATTGTATATCCGCCAAATTTTGACCCAACTAAAAAATATCCAACGTTGCTGTATTGTCAGGGTGGGCCGCAATCCGCATTGACACAGTTTTTCAGCACAAGATGGAATCTTGCGTTGATGGCAGCACAATGATACATCGTGGTAGCACCGAACAGAAGAGGAATGCCGGGTTGGGGAACGCAATGGAATGAGCAGATTTCCGGTGATTGGGGCGGACAAGCCATTCAGGATTATCTGTCGGCAGCAGATTTTGCCAAGACTTTACCTTTTGTGGACGGCGACAGAATGGGCGCTGTAGGAGCCAGCTACGGTGGATACAGTGTTTATATGTTGGCAGGAATGCACGAAAACCGTTTCAAAACTTTTATTTCCCATAACGGGCTTTTCGATATGAAATCATGGTACGGAACTACCGAAGAATTATTTTTTGCCAATTGGGACATCGGCGCACCTTGGGATCAGCCAACACCACGAGCGTATACGGATTTTAATCCGAGCCATTTCACCGACAAATGGAATACCCCCATCATGATTATTCAGGGCGGTTTGGATTTCCGGGTTCCGTATGAACAGGGAAATCAGGCGTTCCAGACTGCGAGATTGAAAGGCTTGAAATCCAAATTCCTTTATTATCCGAACGAAAACCATTGGGTTTTAAATCCTCATAACGCACTGGTTTGGCAAAGAGAATTTTTTGATTGGCAGAAGGAAACGCTGTAAAAACGAAGTTTGATAAGGCTGGAATGATGTTGTTTCAAGAAGATATTTTTTCGATGTTTTGTCATTTTTTTTAACACTTATAATTTCGAGATACAAATTACTAAATTGAAAGTGTACAAGTTTATTGCCGAAATGGTTATATATTTTGAAAAGACGAAAGTTCAGACTTAAAACCGATTTCAATATAAAAAAAATCTTATGAAATTCCTTATATTTTTCTTATTAAGTCTGTCCCTCACAGCGTCAGCGCAGCAGTACAAATTTGATTATATGCTGAAATCTGAAAATATAAGAGAAGATTCAAAGTATAATTCTACCAGTTTTGACATGATCAATTCCAAAGATCACAATTATTACATGGAGGTTGGTCAAAATAGTATTACCGGAAAGTATTACAGCATATTATTTGACTATGATAAAAAAGAGTTTTACAGATTTGATATTAATAACAGGAAAATAATCTCACCTTCACCTTTACTTTTTGCTTTTAAGAGTATTACTTCTCCCATAGACGTTCAGTTTATATATTACAATGATTTGCAAATTGAGAAAATAGGAAAGTACCGTTATAAAATTATTGGAAATAAAAGTACGAAAAGAAAGAAGAAAAATAAACTTGAAATCACGCTGGAACTGGAACCACATACCCATGATTTGCTCATTTTTGATTTTGAACCTTTGACTACCAAACAACAACAGGAAATTCTTGTCTTACTGAAGAATACTTTGAAATCTGAAAATGGACCTGGTCATTTTTTCATTAAAGAAATTACTTTCCATTACTTTAAAGATTCTCTATTTAAAAAGAAGATTACACCTGTAAAGATTGACGTAAACCTGAATATAGAATAGCACTTGACTTTCCCTCTTTATAGCCGTATCTTTGCAAATTCAAATTTTAATATAAAATCCGTAAATTTTATTCAATGAAAACATCTCATTTCAATTTCGATTTGCCGGAACATCTTCTGGC
>JAEZDQ010000101.1 GCA_023433225.1 Bacteroidota bacterium
GTCTTGCGCAAAGACGGCGTTTGGGTAGATGCAATTGCCGAACCCGACGAATTGGTCATCAACGTAGGCGATATGCTCTCCAGACACACCAACAACAAACTGAAATCAACGATTCACCAAGTTACCAATCCTCCAAGGGAAGAATGGGGAAAACCACGTTATTCGATTCCGTTTTTCATGCATCCGGTAAGCGATATGAAACTGAATGTTTTGGAGAATTGTATCGATGAAAATAATCCCAAGCAATTTGACGACATCACCGCCGGAGAATTTCTGACGCAGCGGTTGAGAGAAATCGGATTGATAAAATAATCTCAACTAAACCTTGTCAAGGTTATCATCGCAATGAAGATTAACCTTGACAAGGTTTCCGCAAATGGCTTTTAAAGATGCGCAATATTCTTATTTTCAATTTATTTACATCAGTCCTTAATAAACTTTTTGGACAAGGTTTCGCCTGAAAGCAATTTGATTTTCAATATATAAACACCCTTGGGGAAGGAGCTTAAATCCAGTTTTGCCGTAAATCCGGAATGTTTCAGCAATCGCCCGTTCAAATCGAATATTTGCAGTTCTGAAGCCGTATGCGCACCCAAATGGATATTCAAATAACCGTTCGCCGGATTGGGGTAAATGGCCCAAGAAATTTCTTCGCTTTCTTTTACCGATAAAAACGGGTTTTCCGAATAGAAATAAATCCCCGATGCACTGTTTCCGTTACCGGTTTTTGAGATGGCAATAGGAATATTTTCAAAATTAAAGGAAAGTTTCTGAAGCGGGATTTGAATTCCTGCCACCAATGGAAAACCCAAAAACTGAAAATTACCGTCCTCAACCTGTCTGTAAACGCCTTCATTCGGAAGGGGAGAAAGGGTTCCGTTAAACAAAACATACAATCGGTTGTCGTAATCAAAAGCGAGTTCAATTTCTTTGTTCGGATCATTTCCCAAATTTAAATTCAATTCTTCCCAAGCCGAGCCGTTTTCGTCCCATCTGAAAATTTTGTCCGAAGTACTGTATACGTACGGTTTTCCTTCATTGTCAATAAAAACTTTCCGAATACCTGAAAAATCGGGATTGGGAAATTCAGTCCAAGTTTCGCCATGGTCATTGGTTGAAATTAAAATATCCAACGGATTGCCGGAACTTCTGCCCAAAAAATAAACGGATTCGCCTTTCGCCTGAATCTGGGTGAGGAAAAAAAACTCATAACCGCTTGCCAAAGGGTCAAGCACTTCCCAAGTTTGTCCTTCATTGATCGTGTAATCCAGCTTTTTCTGAATGGAATGCTGCCTTACATAAATCCCGTTTTCGTTTGAAAGAACTTCAGCGGCGTTGAATATTCCGTAAACAGGGTCATTGGGCGCGGAAACATTGTCGCCGATGGTTTCGATTTCGTTTCCTTGATTTTGGGTTTTCAGCAAATAACCGTTCATTCCAATCAGGCATTGGCCGTCATTTGATTTTGACAAAGTGTGGATGACCACATAGTCCTCAGCGTCTTGGGGAACTGAAAAACGATCCCATTGCAAATTATTTAAGTTTAATTTCGACAAAACAGGCGAGACATTGCTCGACAAATAGAGTTGGTTGTCGCCGGAAATCACCATATGGTCAATGTCCAGACGCAAGCCTTCGGTAACGGTTGAACTGGCACCTGAATCCGCGTTGTACACATTTGTCCCAATCATTTTTGAACCCGAGAAAATCACATTGCTGTCATTGCCCAAAGCCAAAGTTTCGGTTTTATCCGATGCCGAAACCTGTGTCCAGACTTCATTTTGGAATTGATAAACTCCTTGCTCCGAAACCACGTAAAGCGATTGGTTTCCTGAATCGTATTTCAATTCCCACAGCGTTTGAAAAAACGGGGCATTGGCTATTTCCGACCAGTTTCCGCCCAAATCGGAAGATTGGTAGATTTTTGTTTGGTTTCCGTCTGTTACCGTCGCGAAAATTGTTTCATTTTTATACTCAACGTTTAAAATGACTTTCCCTGGAAACCCGA
The DNA here is from genome assembly GCA_023433225.1 of Bacteroidota bacterium. Classification (GTDB taxonomy): domain Bacteria; phylum Bacteroidota; class Bacteroidia; order Flavobacteriales; family Weeksellaceae; genus Moheibacter. The sequence continues at coordinate 2,009 of JAEZDQ010000101.1, forward strand.
TATTCTCCCATTCGGAATTTGTAATGGATGAATTATAATAAACGCCATTATCGGTTCCCATAACCATGGCCGTAGAATTCCCAATAAACCTTGAATCATAAATCCAATGATTCCATATTCCCAAAGATTGGTAATTTTGGGCTCCATTCTGTGAATAAAAAAGTTTCGACTCCACGTTCCCGTGAATATCAATTCCTGTAAAGCATACAAATAATTTAGCGCCTTTTGCTTCCAAATGGGAAATAGGCGGAACCAATCCCGTATTGGGAGAATTGAGGCCGAAATTTTGAACTCCCCAGTTTCCGCCCAGATTGTTTGTGTAAAGCAACCCCCAAGTGCTCGTGGCCGCATAAACCCGTCCTGTTGAATCCGAGGCTTTTATTTTGTTCACTCCGGCTCCGTCGGGAACATTTTCAAACGGAATCCATTCTTGGTGGTTCGCTTCCGTATAATAAATCCACCCGTCAATGCTCCTGCCGTAAACCCTTTCACTTCCTTCCGCTAAATTTGAAATGGCATTCGCATTGTCAAATTCCGTTAATTTCTGCCAAGTTTCCTGGCTCAAGGCAAAACTGCCCGCCCACATAAAAAGACTAAACCATATTGATTTTTGAAATGCTTTTTTCACCTGTTAAAAGTTTTATAATTTGGAGTTTCAAATTTGGGAAAAGAATTTTCAACCGTCTAATTTTGCAGGGGTGCAAATGGTGTCAAAACTGAAATTTATTTATAATCAATCATTTATATTATTTAAAAAATCCGAAAGGTTTTCATCCGCGCCTACGTTCAATTTCTTTTTGAGCCGGTACCGGCCGGATTTGACCGCATCAACGGAAAGGTTTAAAACATCTGCCGTTTCTTTGATGCTCATGCGCAATTTGGTGAGTGAACAAAGGCGAAGTTCATTGTTTGTCAATTCAGGGCAAATCGCTTTTAGCGACTGGTAAAATCCCTTGTGCTGGTCTTCGAAATAATGGTTATATACTTCCCAATCACCCCGGATTTCCAAAGTGTCGATGATATCCTGTTTCAGGCCTTTCTGAAGACTTTGTGAACTTTTATAATCTGAAAATGCTTTTTCAATTTCAGAAATAACTTGATTCCTTTGTGCTATTTTATCATAAAACCCAAGCAGTTTTTTGTTTTTGTTTTCCAACAGGATTTCATTTAATTTCCTTTTGGTCTTTTCTTTTTTATAATACACCCAAATCAACAAGATGCCCATCATTAAAAATATACCCAACAGCAAAGCCAAGATTCTTTCTTTGTGGCGTTTGGATTGCGAAAGCTTTTTTTCCAATTCCAAATCCTTTATCTCGGATTCCTTTTTGTAAAACTCAATGTCTTTCCTTGCTGTCAGGACGGTGTTTTGTATTTCGGTATGGAAAACGGAGTCTTTTAAAACGATTAGTGATTCATAATAATGACGGCTTTTTCCGAAATTTTTCAATTCAAAATTCAACTTTGCCAAGTCCTTTAAAAGCAATGCCTTTTCACTGTAATCCGCATAGGATGATTCGACTTTATTCATTAGCGATAGGGCTTTTTCTTTGTTTCCTTCCAAAAGTTCCGTGTGCGCCAAAGCGTGCAGGATGTGTGCCGAAGAACCGGTTTGGTATATGCGGTTGATGGAGTCCGCCTTGGTCAAATATTTCCTTGCCAAAACCGGATGGCCGGTATGGTTGTATGTTGAGCCCAGATTGATATACAACGTCAACAAGTGGTTTCTGTTCAATGCCTTTTCGGATTTTTTGACTAATTTTTCAATCTCTATGCCTTTGTTTCCACTTTGGGTATAGGTGTAGAGCGTAGCCAGATTGATGATGATTTCCGAAGGGATTTCCTTTTTGTTTTTCAAAGAACAATCATACGCAAGTTCAAAATATTCAATGGAACTTTCCAGCTTATCTTGCTTGGCCAGCACAAGCCCTAAGTTATTGAAAATGTTGCATATCAAACTTTCCCGGTTGTTCCTTTTGGCTGTCCCCAAACTTTTATTGAGGTAAAAATAGGCGGAATCCAATTGGTTTTTGGAACTGTAAGAAATCCCGATGTTGCTGAGTGTATTGATTTCCTTTTCAATGTTTATCCTTACCTGATGGGATTGTATGTATTTTTTATACCAATGCACCGCAGAGTCAAATTCCTCGCGGTAAAAATGGTATTTCCCCTTGAGATTCAAATATTGGTCTAAACCGTTTCGGTAGTTCAGCTTTCGGCTCAAATCACTGATTTCCTGAATGATGCCTTCTGCCTGTTCCAAATCATTTTCAAATTTGAAATCAACCAGTTTCAGGAGCTTGTTCACACGAACCGTATCGTTTGCCTGTTGATTGATATCCTGAAGTAAACGGTATTCCTCTTCTTGGGCAAAAAGATTTAGGGCAGACAAACCGAAAAAAAAGAATAATGCAATTCTAAAGTAAGGCATTGGCAATGATAATCCGATAAAAATAAGGTAAATTATTGAACTTCGGTTTAATTGATAGGTGCCTTCGAATGAATCTCTTTCATAATTACTTCCGCATGAATCCTTGAGTTTTCAATAAACCATTTATGGGTTTCCATTCCGCCGCAAACCACACCGGCTAAATAAATCCCTTTTACATTGGATTCCATCGTTTCCGGATTATAATTCGGGACAAACAATCCGTCACCGGAAAGTGTTATCCCGCAGGATTCCAAAAATTCAAAATTCGGACGGTAACCCGTCAAAGCCAAGACAAAATCATTTGCTATTTCCACTTCACCTTCCGGAGTTGAAATGCGAACCGAATTTTCTTTGATTTCTTTTAAATTCGAATAAAAATACGACTTAATGCTTCCTTCGGCAATCCGGTTTTCAATATCCGGTTTTACCCAATATTTCACCCGTTCATGAATTTCGCCTTTCCGGATGACCATCGTAACTTCCGCGCCCTTTCGCCAGCATTCCAAGGCCGCATCAACCGAAGAATTGTTTGCGCCTACGATCACCAATTTTTGTCCCGCAAAAGGGTGCGCTTCCTTGAAATAATGGGAAACTTTCGGGAGATTTTCTCCGGGAATATTCAGGTAAACCGGAATGTCGTAAAACCCGGTGGCGATGACAATATTACGGGCATGGTATGTGAATCGGGTAGTTTTGACGCGTTTCAAATCCTGTTCATCTTTCACACTTAAAACCTCTTCATAAAACCGGATATCCAGTGCAAAATACTGTTGAATCCGCCTGTAATATTCCAAAACTTCCTGTCGGCCGGGTTTGGATGAGACATTCGAAAAAGGGATACCGCCGATTTCCAAACGTTCCGCCGTCGAAAAAAAAGTCATATACAGCGGATAATGGTACAAACTATTGACCAGTGAACCCTTTTCAATGACCAAGTATTTCAGGTTCTTTCTTTTCGCTTCAATTGCACAAGCCATCCCGATTGGCCCCGCACCGATTATCAAAACATCGTATTCATTTTGCATACCGCCAATTTATAAACTTTCTTTCGAACGAAAAATGATTAAATGATGCCCCTGTTTAAATGATTTCAATCTCCGTTCAACAGCCTAAAATTCTTTTTTTCTAAATGAATTCGGGTTATCTTAGCCAAATGAATCGGCATTCAAACCTTATTCTTCTCGGGATTTTCCTCAGTTTGATTTTCACGGCCTGTTCCCAAAAAAATGAAATGGACGACAGCCGTATTTTCCGGATTAACCGCTACGACAATATCTCTTCACTCGACCCGGCATTTGCGCGCACCCAAGCCAATAATTGGGTTTGCAACCTAATGTACAACAGCTTGGTCAAACTGAATGACAGTCTGCAAATCCGACCTGACATCGCCAAAAGTTGGGAAATTTCACAAGACGGTAAGACCTATTTGTTTCAATTGCGCAACGATGTCTATTTTCATAAAAGCCCGGCCTTCGGAAAAGACTCTACGCGCACGGTCAACGCCCATGATTTTGAATACAGTTTCCGTCGTTTGACCGACCCCGAAGTAGGCGGTGCGGGAAGCTGGGTTCTGAATAATGTGGAGAACTTCAAAGCGTTGAATGATTCCGTATTTCAAATTCGTTTAAAAGAAGCCTTCCCGCCCTTTCTGGGATTACTCAGCATGAAATATTGCTCGGTCGTACCCCCGGAAATGTTCCAAAACGGACAAGAAGCGTTCAGAAAAACCCCCGTGGGAACCGGCCCCTTTCAATTCAAACTTTGGGAAGGAAACATCAAATTGGTACTCCGGAAAAATCCGCTCTATTTCGAAAAAGACGAAAAAGGAAATTCACTTCCTTATCTGGAAGCCGTTTCCATGACCTTCCTGCCGGAAAAGCACAGCGAATTTTTGCAATTGATTCAGGGGAATGTCGATATGATGGCCGATTTGGACCCTTCCTATAAGAATGAAATCCTTACGCCATCCGGTGAATTGAACCCCAAATATGGGGAACTGATCGATTTGAACAAATACGATTATTTAAGCACCGTTTACCTCTGTTTTTACCTGGATGACGGAAATCCGGTCGATGAGCGGTTGCGGCAGGCTATCAATTACGGAATCGACAAACCAAAAATGGTCAAATATATGATGAACGGCATGGCCACGGCGGCCGAAGGCGGCTTCATCCCCAAAGGGCTGCCGGGACACGGAGAAAACATCGGTTATCGGTTCAATCCGGTAAAAGCCCGGGAATTGGTCCGCGCTTACCAAAAAGAAAAAGGAAACCTGCCGAAAATCACGCTGACAACGGTTCAGGAGTATGTTGATGTCTGCGAATACATCCAGGCTCAACTCTCCAAAATTGGCTTGAATATTGAAGTAAACGTCGTGCCGGGGCCGACCATGCGCGACGGAAAAGCAACGGGGAAATTCGCCTTTTTCCGCGCAAACTGGGGAGCCGATTACCCCGACGCCGAAAATTTCCTGTCCTTGTATTACAGCAAAAATTTTGCGCCCGAAGGACCGAATTACGCCCATTACAAAAACCAAAAATTTGACGAATTGTATTTAAAATCCTTCCAAATCAACGACGAAAAGAAACGCGGCGAAATCTACCGGGAAATGGACAGTCTGATGATGCAATCCGCCCCCATCGTGCCCTTATTTTATGACCAGACATCCATATTTACCCGGAAAAATGTGAAAGGTTTTACCATGAGCCCTGTCAAATTATTGAATCTAACCCGTGTTTATAAAACAAAGAAATGAACGTTCCAGCTATTAATTTAAAGCGCATCGTCATCATTGGCGGTGGATTTGGCGGCCTGAGATTGGCCAAAAAATTATCGACGAAAGACTACCAGGTGGTTTTATTGGACAAACACAATTACCACACTTTCCAACCTTTGCTTTACCAAGTCGCGACCGCCGGTTTGGAACCCGATTCCATTGCCCACGCCATCCGCCAGATTTTTGCCAAAAAAGAAAATTTCTTTTTCCGGATTGCAGATGTGGAGCGCATCGATACCGTGAAACAGGAAATTCATTCGGACATCGGCAGCCTGCATTATGACTATTTGATCATCGCTACCGGTTCCGACACCAATTATTACGGCAACCAAAACATTGCTAAAAATGCAATGCCGATGAAAACCGTTCCCGAAGCTTTGGATTTGAGGAGTTTGATTCTGCAAAACTTGGAATCCGCCCTTTTGACCAATGATTTGGATGAACGGTACCGCCTGATGAATTATGTGATCGTAGGCGGCGGCCCGACCGGTGTGGAATTAGCCGGCGCAATGGGCGAACTCAAGAAACATGTCCTGCCGAATGATTACCCGGACCTGGACATCCGGCGCATGAACGTCCACCTGATCCAAGGCGCAGACCGTTTGCTCCCGACCATGTCCACCAACGCTTCCGAAAAAGCCTTGAAATACCTCGAAAATTTGGGCGTACAAGTTTGGTTCGATATGCTGGTCAAAGATTATGACGGCAAAATCATCACGACCGATAAACGTCCTTTTGAAGCCACTACATTGATTTGGGCCGCCGGTGTCAAAGGCAGCCTGATCCCCGGTATTGAAGGCGAAGGCGTGGTAGTAGGCGGGCGGTATCTGGTCAATGAATTCAATTTAATCAAAGGTTTTGACAATATTTATGCGCTCGGCGATGTGGCGTTGATGGTTACCGACGAAAAACCTCAGGGCGACCCGATGGTGGCTCAGGTAGCCATTCAACAGGGGAAACTCCTGGCCAAAAACCTCAACAACCTGAAGGCCAATAAACCGATGAAGCCCTTTCATTACAAAGACAAAGGTTCGATGGCGACCATCGGCCGCGACAAAGCGGTGGTGGACCTGCCCGGCTGGCGTTTCGGCGGTTGGTTTGCCTGGTTTGTATGGATGTTCGTGCATTTGGTTTCACTGGTCGGCTTCCGCAACAAAGTCATCGCACTGACCAACTGGGTCATCCAATATTTCCAATACAACAAAAGCGTGCGCCTGATCATCAGGCCTTATGAAGGGAAGAAAGAGGAAGGATGAGTTTTTTACCACCGCTTAGGTCACACGATACACTTCGTTAATCGCGCGACAGTAGGGGTTGGTTTTCAATTTCTAAAACATTCTCTAAAATCTATTGAAAATGAAATTCTTATGTTTTGGCTTTCGGTAAATGCCCCAATGTGGAACATCACCCCCACCCCTATCTCCATAAATGACCTATTAATGATAATATCTCAAGAACGACATCCTTCAGATTATTTAAAAACTTATTTTTTCTTTTCATAATCTATAAAATTAAAGTTCTTGTCAAAATAAAAAATAAATACCTCGCTGCCGCACGATTGCATCGTGTGGTTCTAAATAATCATTAATCAATGATAAAGATAAATTATTTTTCAGGATTTGAACTTATTATGAGCTTAGGCCACACGATACACTTCGTTAATCGCGCGGCAGCAGGGGACAAAGGAGAAATCCCAGATACTTCGCTACTCACTGGATGACAACATAAACTTTTACCATTGGCTTTTTGCCCTTTGCCCTTTGCCTTTTCCCGTCATCCTGAGCTTGTCGAAGGATACTTTTGACTTATGCAGAAAAAATGCTCGTTAACCGCTGAAGACCATGGTTCGACAAGCTCACCATGACGTTCTGCTATAGTATATAAAAACAGCCTCAAATTACATAACGTAGCCAAAACTCAAAATCATTACTCCCATTTCCTGTCATCTCGACAAAGGAGAGATATCAGATTCTTCAATTTCTAAATTTCTTATCAAACCTCTGAATGACAACGAAAAACTACCTTTTGCCTTTTTACTTTTGTCCTTTGCCTTTTCCCGGCATCCTGAGCCTGCCGAAAGATACATTCTACATTAACCTTTGTCCTTTTACTTCCCATTTTTGCTCGTCATCAGAGGGCGCGGATTGCCATCCGCGCCTAAAAATTCTACCATCAATTTCTCTAAGGCCTCAACGCACCGGGTTTTTATCTTCCAGTTGCGGGTTGTTCAATTGAACGGGCGTTGATTTCTTTTTGAGTTTCATGTTGAGGAATTCCACCGCAAGTGAGAAGAAAATCGCAAAATAAATATAGCCCTTCGGAATCGCGCCGACTTCTGAGCCGAACATTTCGAGGTGAGACAAATGCGCACCTTCAGCCAAAAGCATCACGGCAATCAGAATCAGGAACGACAGGGCAAGCATCTGGATCGTCGGGTGGGAATTCACAAAGCGGCTGACCGGGCCGGCAAACAACAGCATGATGAGTACCGCAATTACAATCGCTGTGACCATGATGGCCATGGCGGCTTCGTGCGTCCCGAAATCGGCCGGGGTCACCATCCCTACCGCCGTCAGTACACTGTCCAATGAAAAGACCAAATCAATCAATAAGATTTGAACAATAACCGCTGCAAAGTTGGCTGCAACCATTTTGACCGTTGTTCCGGGTGCGTCATTTTCCAGTTTATGGTGGATTTCAGTTACACTTTTGTACAAAAGGAACAACCCGCCCAAAAGGATGATGATGCTTTGCCCGGTCAGTGCCCCTTTCATAAAAGGCAAATTCACTGTGAGCCAGTCAATGGGTTTGGTCAGCGTCATCAGCCAGGTCACCCCGAAGAGCAAGCCGATGCGCATGAACATGGCCAGAATCAAACCGACGTTTCGCGCGCGGGGTTGCTGTTTTTCGGGTAATTTGCCCGAGAGGATGGAGATGAAAACGATGTTGTCAATCCCCAGTACCACTTCCAGAAAGGTTAGGGTGAGCAAAGCCATCCAGGCGGCCGGTTCCATAAATATGCCAAAATCCATGCTGTTAAATTTGTCGAAAATTACAAAAAAAGAATTTTCCGCAATAGGTTTAATTCGGGAATATCACAGTAATTTTGGTTAAAATTTCATCGTTTGGTACCATCGGCTCAATTGAGGTTGCAATTCATCGTCCTGCTCTGGGGGTTTACGGGGGTCTTGGGGAAACTCATCACCATCGATGCCATTCCTTTGGTCTGGTTCCGGGTATTGGTGGCGGCTGTGGTGCTGTTTACCATTCTGAAAATCCGCAACATCAGCTTAAACATCAACCGCAAGGATTTGATGATGCTCCTGGGGATCGGGGTCATCATCGGCCTGCACTGGATGGCCTTTTTCGGGGCGATTAAAGTATCGAATGTGGCCGTGGCACTCAGTACGCTTTCTACCGGGGCTTTGTTTTCCGCCTTTCTGGAACCCATCTTCTTCAAAAGGAAAATCAATCTGTCCGAAATCATTCTGGCGGTCGTGGTCTCCTGTTGCATCCTTTTAATTTACAATGCGAAACCGGAATACTGGCTGGGCATCGTTCTGGGGGTCATCTGCAGTTTTCTGTCGGCATTGTTCTCGGTCTTCAACGGCAAAATCCATGCGAAATTCCCGGCACAGAAAATCATGTTCTATGAAATGCTGGGCGGGTGGCTCATCGTCTGTATGTTCCTGCCCTTCATGGGCGGAATGGACATGGTATTCGATGTTTCTTGGCAAGATTTGGGCTTGTTGCTCCTTTTGGGGAGCTTATTCACGGCCTATCCCATGATCGAATCGGTGAACCTGATGAAGTACATCAGCCCCTTTACTTTGTTGTTGAACGTAAACCTGGAACCGGTGTACGGCATCATCCTCGCTTGGCTGATATTCGGTGAATCGGAAGAAATGACGCCCTTGTTCTATATCGCCACGGCGATTATGGTGCTGGCCATCGTTGCCAACGTCATCCTGAAGAAACAAACGGGTAAACCTTTTTTGGTAAAATGGAAGTTCTGGAACTTCAGGAAGTGAATTACCAAAGTTTAAGAGGAACTATTAAAAATCTTGCGAACTTTGTTTGTTCGAATGCAGGGAAAATCTATAATTAACGATTCAGACCTTATTAGAGAAATCTCCTGAAAAATTATTCAATATTACGTTGCCGATGTTCCATTATTCGTTAACTTTGAGCGATGGAAATAATCAGAGAAATTGTTTTTTATAAAAACTACTTTGAAGACTTTTTTGAAACCTTGACTGACAAAGTTAAGGACAAGGTTGATGAAGTTCTATTTATGATGACAATTCTCGAACGTATTCCCGGAAAATTTTTTAAAAGTGTTGAAGGCACAAAAGGGCTTTTTGAAATTCGCATCGAATATGAAAGTAATATTTACAGAATTTTCTGTTGTTTTGACAAAGGGAACTTAGTCGTTCTTTTTAATGGATTCCAAAAGAAAACACAAAAAACCCCAACAAAAGAATTACAGAAAGCTCAAAAAATAATGGAGGAATATTTTAATGAACAATAAGAGATCAAAATGGAAACCAAAAATAAAAACATAAAAACTTTCGCTCAACATCTTGACAAAAGATATGGAGAAACCGGCTCCAAAGAAAGAACTGACTTTGAAATCAAAGCTAAATCTTTTGCCATCGGAGAGCTGATAAAAGAGGAAAGAAAACGGGCAAATTTGACCCAAGAACAACTTGCAGCAAAAATTGGAGCCAAAAAAAGTTTTATTTCGAGAATTGAAAATGGCCATAGCGACATTCAACTTTCGACACTTTATAAACTCATCGAATTTGGGCTCGGCCGAAAAATTAACCTTACGATTAAATAAAAATCTGCGCCATCGGGGAAAATTTTTTTGGTGAAATGGAAGTTCTGGAATTTCAGGAAGTGAATTTCCAGCAATCTCCTCAAAGGCTTATTTATAAATCTTTAAAAGTTGTTTTGATTCTGTATTTTACTAACTCGTATAAAAACATACCTCTGATTGGATATGCGTAATTATTTTCGATTTTATAATAAAATGCTGGATAACGCATTTTCTTTCCATCTTCACTTAGGCTTTCAACATAAAATTTTTGATCTTCAGGAAATTTAGCACTAAAGCTTTCTAATTGATTTGCAACATCCTGATAACCTTGTCCAAAAAATTTTGGATATGAAAATAATCTCTTGTTGGAATCTGTAAATATATTGTCAAATTGATATTTTTGATGAAAATAATGTCCATTTTCGTTTTTAGAAATATATAGAATTACTTCATCATAATTTTCAAAATGAGGTCTTCCATAATGATCATAGGCTGTAAATTCGATTGTATCATTTTCAAGCTGATTATATAAATTTTTTTTGACTACATATTTACACAAGAAACCATTATCCATAATGTAACTTTCTTGTATAACTTTTTCATCAGTAATTGAGTCAAATAATTCAATAATATAATTTTCATTTGGGTCAAACTCTGTAACAGAAATTTTTTTTCCAATAAAAGCATATACATTTTTGGAATTATCAATTATAGGTAGGGTAGGCTTTGTAATAGTTGTTTTACAAGCTGAAAATATGATTGATAAAATTAATATTGATATTACGCGATTCATTCTATAATTACCGCTAACTCCCAAATATACACAACTCCCTCAAACTTTTTAAATCCCATGCCTTTATTTAATACGCCTTCTCTCCCAGGTAATTCCCGGGCGGGTCATAATTGGCAACCACGATGGCTCCGCCGTTTTTGCAAACTGCCATGCCCATGCCGACTTCGCGCGTGTCTTTCCAGACCATTTGGGTATAGTGCCCGATTGCATAAATATTGTCCGCATTGATTTCCTCATTGTTAAATCCCTGCTTTTCGCTGTACCAGGCATAAACGGCATCGGCCGGCGTGGTTTCGGAAACGCGGGAAGTCCAGTAGAGGTTTTCCCCTTTCTCGGAACCGCTGCGGTGGTTCATTTTACACCCGGAACCGGCCAAGGAATCTGCCCATTCCTGCGCATAAGCGGCCAGTTCATCTGACCATTGCAGGGCTTCTACGCCTACCTCGCTCCGGGCTTGGTTGTGGATTTCCAAAACTTGTTCTACTTGTTGCGGGCTTAAGTTGGGATGCTCATAAGTCGTGTGTTGGGTAGGATTTTCATCTGAATTCTTTTCGGATTCCACCGAAATCTGGGCAGAAACTTGTCCCGCCAAAGCAATGAGGCCTATCAATACTAATTTCATTTGGTAAATCTAAGTATCTCTTTCTAATTTCTATTCTCTAATTTCTGATTTCCACCATTAGATCCTCCCCTGCTCTTTCAGCTTCCAGTAACGGAGCAGGCCCGCAACGGACATCCAGCTCGGGTTGGCGTATTCGTACTTTTGAATGTCCGATTCGGCAACGCCTGCATGGAGCAACTGGCCTTTGGTGTAGGCCATAAAATCGGGCGTAACGGCTTCGGGAGGCGTTCCGGCATCGAAATGCTGTTTCATCCAGCTCGCCCAGTCATCCAAGATGAGTTCGAGTTCAGAGAAATGCTGCCGCGGACCATCAACCCGCCCGAAATGGGTAAGGTACAAGGTTCCGGGTTGCAGGATTTTCAGTTTTTGAATGGATTGGAGCCACAGTTCTACGTTGATGTCCGGTGGCGGACATGGCGGAACCACCGGGCCATTCCCGATTTTCACCCCCGCTACATCGCCCGTAAAAATGATATCCACCAATTGATAAGCATTGTGGTGAACGGCATGGCCGGGTGTGTAATGGACTTTAAATTCCGCTTCGCCCAAAACAATGGTGTCGCCTTCATCCGCAGGGATCAGGCGTTCTGGGGCGATGGGTTCCATCTTCCCCCAGAGCCGGTCCATGTCGTCCCCGTAAATCATCGCCGCGGAATTCCAGAGTTTCTCCGGGTTTTCCAAATGCGGCAACCCGGCTGGGTGCACATGGACTTTGGTTCCGTTCCGGGCAAACTTCCAAGCCGCTCCGGCATGGTCGAAATGAATGTGCGTCAGCAGCAGGTGTCGGATTTCTTTCCAGTCAAATCCCCGTTTGGCAATCTCATTGATTAAATTATCAAAAGTAGTTTCCGGCCCGGATTCAATCAGGATTAAACCTTCTGAAGTTTCAATCAGAAAGGAAGCGATGGAAGAGGCTTCGTTCAAAAAATCTAAGTCAAGGGTATGGATAATGGGTCGCATGGGATGGGATTATGAACCCACAATATATAAAATTTTTAATAGCTTTGGAATCCGATTGGCCGCTATGTTAGGTAATTTTCTTTTTAACCGGATCGACAATTCTCAGATCACCGTTTTCCGCATCTTTTTCGGGCTGCTGATGGTGGCCGAATGTTGGGGAGCGATTGCGACGGGTTGGGTCAAGGAAACTTTTGTGGAGCCATCCTTTACCTTTACTTTCATCGGTTTTGAATGGACGAATTTCCTGCTTGGGGACACCATGTATTATATTTTCGGTTTCCTCGGCCTGATGGGGTGGCTGATTGCTTTCGGGGCTTTTTATCGGGTGGCAACCCTGTTATTCGCATTGGGTTGGTCATTGGTTTATTTTATGCAAAAGGAACATTATAACAACCATTATTACCTCGTGATGCTGATTGCCTGGTTCATGGTGTTCATTCCCGCGAACCGCTATAAGTCGGTAGACGTCTGGCTCTGGCCGAAAATCCGAACCAATTTCACCTATTACTGGGTGCGGCTGTTGTTCATCCTCCAATTGCTCATCCTTTATACCTTTGCGGCATTGGCCAAGCTTTATCCCGGCTGGATGAACGGAGATTTTCTGATGGTTCGGTATTCGAGCTTGGGAGGTTGGGTTCATCAAAAGATTCAGTGGGAACCGCTGACGCATTTTGTACAATCCAGGGAGTTTGCACAGTTATTTTCTTGGTTGGGATTCGGTTTTGATTTATTGATCATTCCGTTATTATTGTGGAGAAGAACCCGGGTCATTGCATTTTTCTCGGCCTTGTTTTTCCATTTGTTCAATTCGGTAACCCTACACATCGGGATATTTCCTTATTTCGCCTTGGCGTTGGCGGTATTTTGTTTCCCACCGGAAACCATCCGGAAAATATTCTTTCCCAAGAAATCTTCTTTTTTACCGGGCTCTCAGGAATTCGGCTCGATTTTTAAAAACCAAAGCGCATTTGTATTTGTTTTTTGCCTTTATATTGCTTGGCAAATTTACCTGCCGTTGAGGCATTGGCAGATTCCGGGCGATGTGCTCTGGACCGAAGAAGGGCACCGGCTGTCTTGGCGGATGATGCTCAGAACCAAATCCGCGACTACCTTTTTTCATGTAGTGGACAAGTCAACCCAAAAAAAGGAAAGGGTCAACCTGAATGATTATATGACGCCGCTGCAACGAAACCGGGTGGCGGGAAAACCCGATATGATCTGGCAGTTTGCACAATACCTGAAAAAAGATTATGCCGGAAAAGGAAAAGAAATAGAAGTATATGTGAGTTCGAGGGTGTCTGTAAACGGCGGGCCTTATTTTGAATACATCGATTCCACTGCAGATCTGGCGGCCACCAAATGGAGCTATTTCGGGCACCAAGAATGGATTTTACCTGAACCGGAAGATTATACCAAAATTGATAATGTGAATAACTAAAACTATGTCATTCTGAGTGAATTAAAACGGAAAGAAGAATCTGTAAAAATTCCGCCTACGTCGAAATGAGAAAATAAAAAACTCCCAAATCCAATTGATCCGGGAGCTTTGTTATCATTTAAAACTTAAATCTTAAGCTTCTTTGTGACGTGTTTCTTTGATACGTGCTTTTTTACCTCTTAAATCTCTGAAGTAGTAGATTCTTGCACGTCTTACTTTACCTTTTTTGTTCATTTCGATTTTCTGAATCGCAGGTAAGTTCACCGGGAAGATTCGCTCTACCCCTACTTCACCGCTCATTTTACGGATGGTAAAGGTCTCGGTTGCGCCCGTTCCTTTGCGTTGGATAACCACGCCCTTGAAAAATTGGGTACGGGTTTTTCCGCCCTCAGAAATTTCCGAATAAACGGTAATGGTGTCTCCTGCTGCAAACTCAGGGAAATCTTTTTTTGCTACAAATTTTTCTTGTACGTATTTGACTAAACTTTCCATTTTTTGGAATTTAATGAATTAACACTGAAAACATTCACGGAACTCGTCAGAGGTTTTACAATGGTGCGCAAAATTAAAAACAATTTCCTAATCCTGCAAAGTATTTTTGTAAATATTTAATGCCTTCAGGTATTGGCTTTGTTCCACCTGAAGCCGATAGCCTTCCAAAACGGTCGGGCCGAAGGAATAATTGACGTGGGTATCTATGATATGAGCCGTAATCCCTTCTTCCACCAATCGGTTTTTCACGACTTCCGCCGTCCAGAGATTGGAGAAAGTTTCCAAGGTTACGAATTTCAGGTTCCCGGGTTCTGTTTCCATCATTACAATTTAGGAATTCTCGGTTTCCCCTACAAATTTTTCTTCGGCACGAAACGGGAAAACATCTTCTTTTCAAACGCCCAGAAAAATTTGAATTGGCCGAATAAGGTTCCAATAATGATCAAAATGAGGTTGTAAATGGGAAAAATAATGATGAGCCGCACCAACGTAAACAACCACATCGGCATCATTTCATTGCTCAAACCCATCCACTCCGCAAATGGTTTTGAAACCCAGGCCGAAGCCGAACCGGTAATGGAAAATACGATTAATATTAAAATCAATTGAAAATTGCTTTCAATCTGCCAACGCTTTTTTAGTTTTTCAAACACTTCTTTTTTTATTTTGAATGTCGCATTTGAAATGAAGTTTCAATTCAAAATGCAACATTTATAATTTATAATTACTTAAACATTGCTTCCGATTAAACCTTTCACCAGTTTTATTACGGTTGGCATGGCTTTGTTGGCCGCATTGAGCACATCTTCATGCGAAACGGGGAAAGCGATTTCCGGCCCGCCCAAATCGGTAATAACCGAAATACAAAATACGCGCATACCCATGTGTTTGGCGACAATTACTTCCGGAACGGTGCTCATTCCCACGCAATCCGCGCCCAAAATCCGAACCAACCCGTATTCAGAAGGCGTTTCGAAAGTCGGGCCTTGTAAACCCATATAAATCCCTTCTTTGACTTCAATCCCGTTTTCCTTTCCGAAACCGATGACAAATTCACGCATTGGCTTGTCGTAAGCTTCGGACATATCCACAAACCTCGGCCCCAATTCATCCAAGTTTTTTCCGCGCAGCGGATGCTCCGGCATCATATTGATGTGGTCTTTGATCACCACCGCATCGCCTACTTCATAATTGGGGTTGACGCCGCCGCTCGCGTTGGAAAGCAAAAGTTTCTCGATTCCCAATTCTTTGAAAATCCGCATCGGGAAAGTGACTTCCTGCATGGAATAACCTTCGTAATAATGAAACCTTCCGGCCATCATCAATACCGTTTTGTTTTCGATTTCTCCCAAAATCAACCTTCCTTTGTGGCCGGCCACCGTGGCTTGAGGGAAATGCGGGATGTCGCGGTAATCAATGACTACTTTGTCCTGTACTTCATCCTGCAATTTTCCCAATCCCGACCCCAGAACAATCGCATATTCGGGTGTTTTATGCATCAAGGGTTTGATGTATTCAACGGCTTCTCTGATTTTTTCTAACATAATTTAAAAGGGTTTCTTTGAATGAATTTTCGTCATTCAGTTCAATTTCAATGGGTAAATAAAATAAATTTTCAATCAAGGCTCTTTCGTCTTTCAACCGCATATAATCTTTTTCGGTGGTCAGGATGATTTTTTGGCCCTTTAATTTTTCAAATTCTTGGTCGATTTTCTGAACATCGGAAGCCGAAAAATTATGGTGGTCCGAAAACTCCAGATGCCGAACCGATTTAAATTTTGACCGGACAAAATCCACCAATATTTTGGATTTGGCAATTCCCGTTACCAAAGCGACTTCGTAATTTTGCCATTCATCCGATTCCAAATTATACCGGTGGTGGATGACCGCGTTGGAATATACGATTTTCGAAAAGAATATTTTCTGATAATGCTTAGGTTTGATTTTCGCCAACAATTCATCCCTTTGTTTGACAGTGAACGTATCGGGGCATTTGGTAATGATGATGACATCGGCTCTTCTGGCGGCTGAGCGGGGTTCGCGTAAATTCCCGGCGGGCAATAGATAATCGGAACTATAAGGGTCGTTGAAGTCGGTCAGCAAAATGGAGAATCCCGGTTTGACCTGTCGGTGCTGGAATCCGTCGTCCATGATTACCACTTCGGATTGGTAATTTTTAACCAAATGTCGGATGCCAAATACACGGTTGGCACAAACCGCCACCACTATTTTATTTTTGAAACGGTTGAAAAACTGCAAAGGTTCGTCACCTATATCATAAACACGGGAACTGTAATTGGCGATGACCAACCCTGAAGTTTTCCTGCCATAACCGCGGCTGAGCATGGCTACTTGGAATTCGTCTTTCAAAACATCTGCAACCAATAGGACGTGCGGCGATTTCCCGGTTCCGCCTACCGATAAATTTCCCACGCAAATGACCGGAGTCTTGAATTTTTTGAACCTGAAAATACCGAATTCATAAAACAAATTCCTGAAAGTAACTCCAATCCAAAACAGTCCTGAAAAAGGAAGTAAAAGTTTTCGCCAGCTCATAATTTCAAACCAACTGCAAATTTAATTACTTTCCTTTAGGTATATTTGTTCTTTCCATAATTTTATCAACCGTTTGGCGCAACCTCTATCCATTCCCAAAGAACCTGTCTCTGCAACCAAACGCATTGCGGTCGTCGATTTTCTAAGGGGCGTTTGCCTGTTTGGCGTAGTGGTTTCCAATTTCATGGCTTTCCAAGAATCCGGCATAGAAAAATCCCCTATCGATCGGTTCTTACACGTTTCGGAAGAGATTTTTTTCGGCCCGGTTTGGATTTCCTTGAGTTTTTTGTTTGGTTTTGGATTTTGGATTTTGATTCAAAAAAGCAAAAACAATTACCCGGTGTTCCTGAAAAGGATGTTTTGGTTGTTTTTAATCGGTATTTTGAATGCCTGTCTTTTTCACATTGACATTCTGAGGGATTTTGCGGTGGTAGGCATTTTTTTAGGTATCACGCCCTATTTCAACAAAAAAACCTTATTGGTGTTCTGTGTTTTTTTAACTGTTTGCATTCCTATTTTAAGGGTATTTACTTCTGATGGCGGCTTCCAACGGTTTGAACTTTTAGATGAAATTTCCGGTTATTGGGGAAGTCCGGGTTTTTGGGACAATATTTATTACAATTTGAAATACATTTATATCGTCCAGATTCAAAATCCGGTGTATGCCGTTTCGGTTCATTTTGAAATGTTTTGTTTTTTCCTTTGGGGCGTTTTGGCAAGCCGTTACGGAATTTTCCAGTCAGAGCAAAAGTTTTGGAAAACCACCCAATTCACCTTGATTTTCTCACTCTGCGGGATTTTATTGATTTGGATGATTTATTTTTTAATGCCAAACTTCGGGGGTCAAATCTCAAAAATATATTCCCTCAAAATCCTGATGGAAATCTTCTTTGCCTTGTTTACACTGGCCATGGCAGCTTTGATTTATAGGTCGGGGTTTTTGAAGCAATGGTTTGGTTATATCGAAATTTACGGGCGGATGACCCTCACGAATTATTTGCTTCAAAGTGTATTTTCTTTTCTGATTTTTTCCGGTTCAGGCTTTGGGTTGGGACTGAACCAACCTTTGTGGGTGTATTTTATTTTGGCGGTTTCCGTTTATCTATTTCAGGTTTTGATCAGTGCATTTTGGTCAAAAAGATTCTATTTAGGCCCTG
>JAEZDQ010000112.1 GCA_023433225.1 Bacteroidota bacterium
GCTGCAACGTACTGTATGGAGAGGTAGCCAGCAAAACGGTTTGTTCAATATTCGGATTTTCGAGCATCTCAATCGGATTGGCAAATTCAAAACGGACCGAATTCAGAGAAGCCGTAATAGCTGTAGAGTCTGCTTTAAAACCACGCAGGAAATAAGGCCAGGTATAAGTATTGTAACTGATGTTTCCACTTGTGGTTTCCCCATCCGCCAAAACGATTTTGGTTGCTTCGAGGTCTTTAACTATGGTTGGAATGATTCGAATTCCATAATTGAAAAAGAATTCATTTAGTTTTAAATCCCGGGGAAAAGCTACAATTTTACCACTCCGAAAAATACTGTCCATTTCCGCATCGACAGTTTCTGTAAGCCAAAGCGTCTTCCCACCATTCATCATATATTGGTCGATGACAAGCTTGTCCATATCCGAAAAAGGAAGCGTAGGTTTGGCGATAATCAATGCATCAAAATGTTTGAGAGCTTCTAAATCGGACTCTTTCAGGGAAAAACTCGAATCCTGAATGGGTTGTAAATAAACATCCACATTGTAATTGTCCGCCAATGCACGGCCAAATCCTTCCATATAAATTTGGGGTAATTCATCATGATGCACCAAAAAACCGACGTTTTTGCGGTCAACTTGTGTAATTCTTCGGATATCATCCATGAAAAGATATTCGAGTTTTTCGGTAGATGCAGAGGCCAATTCCTCAAAAGGTAAAGCCGGGTCATTGATTAAAGTTTCCATCCAAACCTGGTTTTCGTCATAGTCCAATCGGGCATAGGGATAAATATTTAAAACTCCCTCATCGGTTTTTACAGGAGCCGGTGCCAAGCCGTTTTCCTGTAATTGTTCCGGAGTAAAATCTTTAGTTGGATTCAGAAACTGATAATTTATTTTAGGATTAATGTTTCTAAATTCATCCAATAAAAAAGCAATTTCATTTTTCAATGTGCGGTAATCACCGGAAAGTTGCCCACCCAAAAGGACATTGATTTTTATCGGTTTGTCAATTTGCTTTAGGACATTGTAAGTGGTTTGGGTCAAAGTATAGCGTTTGTCATGCGTCATGTCGAATCGTTTGAACACGAATTCAGACAAAACCGCTACGCCCATCAGGAGAATCAGAATCAGTAGTATATTTCGGGTTTGTTTTTTCATTTTTTCTTGTATCCGATTCTTTTACGCTTATTAAAATCTGTCTCTTGTTCTTTTTCTCCGATTAAATAATTGATTGCCTGATAAACATCTTCAAAATTCTTATCATATTTGGTTTCAATTTCTTTTATTTTATCAGTTAAATCTTTGTGTGAAAGTGCATATTGGCGCATCAATACAAACGCATGCCGGCCATTTTCTAAGATCACAATTCGTGATCTTAAAGAATTGTATTCTTCTTTTGTAAGTTCAAACAGAAAATCTTCCGGGAAACGATCTATGTTACGCCTTACCGCTTGTTTCAACACTCTTGTTTCCACCTCATAAAGCTCTGCCAAATCAAAATCAAGCATTACTCTTTGTCCGCGTATATCATAAACTTTCTCTTGTATGGTTTGAAGTTGCATAGGTTAAACTATTTTTTCCTTTGTAAATTATAGTTTGTCAAAGTCATAAATAAAGCAATTATTACGATAAAATAAATCAAATCTCTTGAGTCAATAATTCCTTTCAGCATCTGCTGATAATGGACATACATACCCAGTTTCTGAACATAATAATCCGCTCCGCCTAATAAGTTATAAGACGCCAAACTTTCGAAAGCATAAAACAGTACAAAGCATAAAAAAATGGCTGAAACATAAGCCGCAACCTGATTCTTTGTTAGGGATGAAGTAAATATCCCGATGGCTGCAAAACTGCTTCCCAATAAAAATAATCCTAAATATCCACTAAAGAAAACGCCATAATCCAACGTTTGGGTTTCTGCAATGAATTGTTCCAGCGTATAGATGAACAAAAGCGTAGGCAGCAAACAGAACAATAAAACCACTAAAACCGGAAGGTACTTTCCCCAAACAATTCCGCATATTTTAATGGGTTGTGTAAAAAGCCATTGCAAAGTCCCGGAGCTTTCTTCCTCGGCAATAGCCCGCATGGTCAAAGCCGGAATCAGAAAGAGAAAAATCCACGGAGCGATGAAAAAGAAACTGCTCAAAGTTGCAGTCCCGATGTTGAATATATTGAATTCATTGTCAAAAAACCACAGAAACAAAGTGCAAATCAACATAAAAGCCGATGCCACTATATAGGCCATATAACCTGAGAAGTAATTGGACAGTTCTTTTTTGAATATTTTCAGCATTTATTATTCTATCATTTACTTGTGTCTTTTGTGGCTTCTTTGTGTGGTTTGTCATCCTGAGCTTGTCGAAGGATAACCACGCCGGGACAAGGTAATTTCACAAAGCCCACAAGGAGTAAAGTTATTTATTCCTGTTCACCAAACGCACAATCAGCATGATTAGTACGCCAACGGCTACAAAACTAATCAAAATCCAGTACCAATACTGCATAAAAAGTCCTTTTAAAATCACTGCAAAAACAATGATGAAAAGCAACAAAGTAGCGACTTCGTTCATCATTCGCAATCGGACGGATTTCATTTTATATTGATCTTTCTGAATTTCTTTCAGCGTTCGCCAACTCCACAAATGGTAGCCTAAAAGTAAAATGACGGCAGTCAACTTGATGTGCATCCACGGTTGTGAAAGCAAAACCGGGTTCAGGACAAACATAGTGATACCCGTTACCACAACCAAAATCCCGGCCGGAACCGTGATGATGTTCCAAAGCCTTTCTTCCATGAAACGGAATTGTTTCCTGAGAATTGCTTGTTCATTTTCGGGATTATCTTGGGTTTCGGTATGGTAAATAAATAGTCGGATGATGTAAAAAAGACCGGCGAAATAACTTACCACGAAGATGATATGAACTGCTTTTATGATGGGGTAGAATTGCATTTTGTAAAATTAATCAATACCTCAATATATCATTCAATGTAGATTTGATATATTCTACATCCTTTTGAGAAATTTCACCCAATTTATTTTTCAATCGGTCTTTGGACACAGAGCGAATATGAAAAGTAAGCACTTCCGATTTTGATTCCAATCCGGTAACTTCATTGGGCTCCAAAATCAGATTTCCTTTATAGTTTTTGATTTTAGTCGTGAGCGGACAAACAATTACCACATTCAGATATTGATTCAAAAGGTTTCCACTGATGATGACAGCAGGTCGTCTCCCGCCCTGCTCACTTCCTTTTACCGGGTCGAAATACATTTCCCAGATTTCGCCCTGTTTCATTTTTCGTCTTCGGAGTTGATTTGACGAAAATATTCGACCACACCTTCTTCTGCTATCATCAGGACATCTGCATCTTGGCTGGCACGCCGATAAGACTGCGCATATTCGGTCCGGGTAATCTGATCGAGGTAAACGCGAAGTGCTTTTTCAATAATTTTATTTTTGGCTACGCCAATTCTGTCTGCATATTCTGCAAGTTGCTGAAGCAGGTCGTCCGGTAGTGATGATGTGAATGTTGCCATTTTACATTTATAAATTTCAAATATATAAATTATTTATATAATTCAATTCAGCTTTAATTAATAATTTTTAAAAAATTTTAAAACGAATGGCTATCTTTCAGTGATGATTTTTACCATACAACCCTTTTTAGAAACAGCAACTTTCAAACTCGTTCCGCTAGATAAAAATGATTTTGAAGATTTATACAAAGTAGCTTCGGATCCCAAAATTTGGGAACAACATCCGAACAAAGACCGTTACCAAAGAAAGGTTTTTGAAAAATGGTTTGAAGGTGCCATGGACAGCAAAGGAACCTTTTTAATCATTGATAAAATTTCGAATGAAATATCTGGCAGTACCCGATTTTATGATTATAAGGAGGAGGAAAGAAGTATTTTCATCGGTTATACTTTTTACGCCAGAAAATATTGGGGAAAAGGAATTAATGCTGAAGTAAAAAAATTAATGCTCGATTATATTTTTCAATTTGTGGACAAAGTAATTTTTCATGTCGGGGCAGAAAATTTCCGTTCCCAAAAAGCGATGGAAAAATTAGGAGCTGTTAAAACCCAAGAAATAATGGTTGCTTATTTTGGCGAACCGGACAG
This sequence comes from Bacteroidota bacterium, assembly GCA_023433225.1. GTDB lineage: Bacteria > Bacteroidota > Bacteroidia > Flavobacteriales > Weeksellaceae > Moheibacter. The sequence continues at coordinate 4,135 of JAEZDQ010000112.1, forward strand.
GTTGAATTTCCAATATGAAATCAAAAAAGAAGATTGGGTAAATTAAATTATTCAAATTCTACGTTGACCACATCGCCCTTTTTCAAACCATATAATGTACTCGCAGCACCCACTGTTTGGGGATTGCTTTTATAGATGGCAATTTCCAAAAACCCCGATGAACCGAAAAGAACCATTCCTTTCCCAAAATCCGATTCCTCATTATCAAAATCTTTTACGATTTGGTTGTAATTTGAATAAAATTCAAAGAATTCGTGGTTGCGAAACCAAATACGCGGCTTTCGGTTTTTACCGACTTCATGAAAAATTTTCTGTGTAATATTGGTCAATACATTCCCGTAATTGTCTATATAAATGACCGCTCCGTTGATAAACTTCCCTTCTTTAACTACCGGCTTTAAAAACGACAATTCCTTAAATTCTTTGAGTGGCTGTCCAATCACCGATAATTTACCACCGCGTTCCAAATGGCAAGCGACCGGCACAAAAATATCCCTTGTCGGAAAAACCGTCTCTTGGTTAATCTGTGGAATGGTAATTTCCACCAATTCCTTAGGCGTGATTTCCGCGCAAATCAGGGAGAGAATCCCATTGTCGGCTCCGACAAAATAATGCTCGTCGATAAAAGCCGCAATCGGCTTCCTTAAAGGGTTGAGCAATGTATCGACCCCGATGATGTGAATAGAGCCTTTTGGGAAATCTTGGTAAGCATTCCGAAGAATGTAAGCTGCTTCGGCAATGTCAAACGGACTCACTTCATGTGAGATATCAACAATCAAAACACCGGGCAATTCTCCGTAAATTTTACCTTTTACGCTAGCAACCAAAGGATCTTTGAGCCCGAAATCAGTCGTTAAAGTTATAATAGCTGTAAATTTTCAATTCCTGCGAACAAATATATTGCGTATTTTTGTATTCAATCCATTAAAACAGATAACATTTGACAGAATTAAACCTCGAATTGGCCGACGTGAGCATCCAGGATTTTTATGGTGCCAACAATGAAAATTTCAAATTACTCAAAACGCGTTTCCCAAAATTAAAAATCGTAGGGCGTGGAAAACAGATTTCTGCAGTTGGGAATGAAAGCTCACTCAAAGAATTTGAATCAAATATCGGCCATATCATTCAAC
>JAEZDQ010000117.1 GCA_023433225.1 Bacteroidota bacterium
GACCCAATTGCTGCATGTAAATAAAGGTGATAAGATTTTGGAAATCGGCACCGGCAGCGGCTACCAAACTGCTGTTTTGGTTGCCATGGGTGCTGAAGTTTATACCATCGAACGCCAAAAAGAATTATTTGATTTTTCACAAAGAATTTTCAGGAAAATACAAATCACGCCCAAATACGCGATTTATGGAGACGGTTACAAAGGTTTGCCTTCTTTCGCGCCTTTTGATCGGATTTTGGTAACGGCCGGCTCTGCTACGATTCCCAAAACTTTATTGAAACAATTGAAAGTCGGCGGCATCATGGTCATCCCTTTGGGCAATAAAAACCAAATGATGACGACTTTCCTCCGGGTAACCGAAAATGATTTTGAACGGATGGAGTTTGGCGATTGCCAGTTTGTGCCCATGTTAGAGCGAAAGGAAAAATAAAAAACCTCAAAAATTTCACTCTTTTATAAATAAGAAAAGCCACTCAAATGAGTGGCTTTCTTTAAATATTTGAATATGAAATTATTGATTCACAATTTCAATTCTTCTGTTCTGGGCTCTACCATCAACCGTTTTGTTGTCGAATTTAGGTTGAGACTCACCGTAACCAACTGCTTTCAATCTTCCGGCAGGAACACCTTGAGCAATCAAGTAATCTACTACGGTTTGAGCACGTCTTTGGGAAAGAGCCATGTTGTTGGCATCGCTACCTACATCATCTGTATGACCTTGAACTTCATAGTTTCCTTCAGTAGCTTTCAGGTACTGAGCGATTACATTCAAACTTTGTTTAGAAGCATCAACCAAAGTATGCGTTCCAGTTTGGAAATAAATCATTTTGGCCAAATCAGTGATTTGAACGTCTGCACAATCTCCCGTTACTTCAATAGCAGCAGGCTGGAAGTTTCCGTCAGCAAATTTCAATTCTACACGTCTGTTTCTTGCTCTACCTTCGTCCGTTTCGTTGGTAGTAATCGGTAAAGATTCACCGAAACCAACTGATTTCAAGATGGAAGCAGGAACACCTTTGCTTGCTAAGTAAGTTTCAACAGAAGCTGCACGTCTCTTAGAAAGATCCATGTTGTATTTGTCGCTACCTTTTGAATCGGTATGGCCTTCTACCAACCAACGTGCATTTTTGATTTTATCAGAAGTTAAAATCGGAGCAATTTGGTCAAGGGTTGCCATTGACTGGGCAGTTAATTTGTCGGAATCATATTCGAACAATACATTTTTCAATGCATCTTTGATCGCTTGGATATCTGTACAGTTGTCTGCGATTTCTGGGCATCCGTCGTTTTCAACAGTTCCAAATTCTTTTGGACATTTGTCTTTTCCGTCACATACACCGTCACCGTCAGAATCAGGACACCCGTTGCATCCAGGGATAGAAGAAGCTACGCCAGGAGTGTCTGGACAGTCATCATCTGCGTCAAGGATTCCGTCACCGTCTCTGTCAAGAATTGGACATCCGTCGTTTTCAACAGGACCGGCTTCGTCTGGACAAGCGTCCATGTTGTTACAGATTCCGTCACCGTCATTATCAGGACATCCGTGACAATCAGGATTGTCTGAAGGAACTCCAGGCTCATCCGGACAAGCATCTACATCATCTTCGATTCCGTCACCGTCACGGTCTTTGTTTCCGAAACGGAAAGTTACACCAATTGTATGTTGGAAAAAGTCAAAGTAATCTGACTTGGAAGAAGGAATCCAGTTATAGTCTGAAGCAACGTTCAAACCGAAGTTTTTGGTAAACCAGAAATTAATTCCCAATCCACCTGATACACCGAAATGGTCTTTTGCCAATTCCGATTCTCCGTATAACATATCCACAACTTCTTCTGTCGCGTCACCGCCATCATTTCCGAATACAGGGTATCCCAATGGCAATGTATTTCCGTCAGGGTTCAAACCGGTATAGTCATAACGGTGGTAATTTGCACCGAGACGGATGTATGGATCGAACCAAGAGTTCTCTCCAAGAATGTATCCGTTAGCCAGTTTGTAACGAAGACCTAAGCCTGCGTTGATAAAGAATTCATCGGAAATACGCAATCTGTCGTTGTCGACTTCACCAACCGAAGCGGTCAAATCCACATCGAATGAACGATTTAGGTTTCTGATGATCGACAATTTAGACAATGGTGGCACAATGCTGTAGTTATTGTAATTGAAGAACTCATTTCCAAAACCACGAACTGACGTATGGTCAACTGCGTGTGCACCAACAGTAATTGCCCAAGGATCTCTTTGATTCTGGGCATTCAAAACGGTACTGCTCAAGAACAGCACCATTAGAGCGGTTAACAATAGATTAAACTTTTTCATTATCAAATATTTAGTGTTTTACTTTATTAATTTTGAACACAATCTAAAGGCAAATTTAAGAATTCTTTATGATTCTATCCAAATCTCTTTTCAAATCTTTTCCTTTTATGGTCTCGCGCTTGTCATATAATTTTTTACCTTTCGCCAAATAGACCTTTACTTTCGCGAGCCCTTTGTCATTGATATACAGGTTAGTAGCTATGATTGTAAGTCCGGTTTCTTTGGTTTTTCGTTCCAGTTTTTTGAGCTCATTTTTTTTCAATAATAATTTACGGTCGCGTCGGGTCTTGTGGTTGAAGTGTGTTCCCCAATCGTATTCATCAATGAACATATTGATGATGTAAAGTTCACCATCCTTAAACTGGCAAAAGCTTTCCGCGATACTGGCTTTGCCCATCCGGATGGATTTGATTTCGGTTCCAAACAATTGAATCCCCGCTTCATAACCATCCATTAGTTCATACTCCAACCTTGCCCTTTTGTTCCTGATGTTAACTTCTCCTTGCACTAAAAATCCATTTAAACTTCGTACCTTTGCAACCGATTTACACAAAAATAATTCCAAAAATGCTTACAGTATCAAATCTTTCTTTACAATTCGGTAAACGCGTTTTATTCGACGAAGTTAACATAAAATTCACAAATGGCAACTGCTATGGTATCATCGGTGCAAACGGTGCCGGAAAATCCACCTTTCTTAAAATTTTATCAGGTGAAATGGATCCGACTTCGGGCCATGTTTCCTTGGAAAAAGGAAAAAGAATGTCTGTACTTGAACAAAATCACTTTAAATATGATGATTTCACGGTTTTAGATACGGTTCTCCGAGGAAATAAAGTTTTATATGACATCAAAGAACAAATGGATGCCCTGTATGCCAAGCCGGATTTTTCGGAAGCGGACGGTATCAAGGCAGGAGAATTAGGCGTTCATTATGAAGAAATGGGTGGATGGAATGCGGAATCCGATGCGTCCACTTTATTATCTAATGTCGGGATTGAATCCGATATGCACTATACGCTTATGGGCGACTTGGACAATAAAGCCAAAGTAAGAATCTTATTGGCGCAGGCTTTATTCGGAAATCCGGATGTATTGATCCTCGATGAGCCTACCAACGAACTGGACGTTTACACCATTTCATGGTTGGAAGATTTCTTGGCGCAATATGAAAACACGGTGATCGTGGTTTCTCACGACCGTCACTTCTTAGATGCGGTTTGTACCCATATCGCCGATTTGGATTTCGGAAAATTAAACCTCTACTCCGGGAATTATACTTTTTGGTACCAGTCTTCACAATTAGCCGCAAAACAACGTGCGCAACAAAACAAGAAAGCAGAAGAAAAGAAGAAAGAATTACAGGAATTCATAGCTCGCTTCAGTTCAAACGTAGCCAAAGCCAAGCAAGCAACGGCTCGTAAGAAAATGATCGAGAAATTAAATATAGAAGACATCAAACCCTCTTCACGCCGTTATCCCGCATTGATATGGGAGCAATCCCGTGAAGCAGGCGACCAGATTTTAGAAATCAATAATTTATCAGCTTCAGTTGACGGTGAATTTTTATTCAAAGACGTTCATTTGAATTTGAAAAAAGGCGATAAAGTCGGGGTATTCTCAAAGAACTCCAAAGCGGTTACCCAATTCTTTGAAATCATTTCAGGCAACGCCAAACCAGACAGCGGGGAAGTCAATTGGGGAATTACAACCACACAAGCTTACCTGCCTTTGGACAACACCGAATTCTTTAAGGAAGACATCAATCTTGTGGACTGGCTTCGTCAATATACCGAAAATGACGAAGAACGCCACGAAGAATACATGCGTGGTTTCTTAGGGAAAATGCTATTTTCAGGCGATGAAGCTCTGAAAAAATCTTCTGTTTTATCAGGTGGAGAAAAAATGCGTTGTATGTTTTCCCGAATGATGCTTTTGCGCGCCAATGTCCTGATTATGGACGAACCCACCGGGCATTTGGATTTGGAGTCCATTACCGCTTTGAACAACTCCTTGCAGAATTTTAAAGGAACGATTCTCATGGCTTCTCATGACCACGAACTCATCCAAACCACCTGTGACCGCATCATCGAAATCACTCCGAAAGGAATCATCGACCGGTACATGACCTATGATGAATTCTTAGATGACAGCCGTGTGAAAGAGTTGAAAGCGGAGATGTATGCTTAAACTAAGTTTGAAAAACCTTGTCAAGGTTCAATACATAAAAAAATGAAAGGCGCGTTTTGCGCCTTTTTTATTACTTTTAATTCTTTTTATGGTATAAAAATGGCAATAAATAATTTTAATGTGAAAGTTCTAATGTTTATTTTTTTTACTTTCATTATATCATGTGCTCAGAAAGAAATTCAATACAATCAGATTATTGGTAGTTGGAAAATGAGAGACGTTGTTAATCAAACAGGAGAAGATATTTCGGATAAGACAACATTTAAAATGGATAGCACATTCATAGCTGAAACATTCCTTGATGGAAATGTGGTAGAAGCATTTCCTGGAAAATATAAAATTAATCAGAATAAAAAAACCATTAGTATTCAATCCCAAGATTACGAGGGTGAATTCGAATTCATAATAGAAACACTAAATAGCAAAGAATTAAATTTAAAGGACAAGAAAACAGGGAGAATTACCCAAAATATTAGATATTAGTTTTTCCTCACCACCGGCAAAATTTCATTCTTTTCCAATCCATAGCGGCGGATTTCTTCATCGGTTAATTGAGTGGAATAATTCACTTCCTCCACCACAAAACCAATTTCGCGAAGACGGTCATAATAATCCGTTCCGTAAACCCGCACATGGTCATATTGCCCAAATTTTTCTTTGCGCTCTTCTTTGTCCGTAATTGTTGGGTCTTCAAAAGTTTCTAAAAGTGAATAACGAATCGGCACTTGGAAAATCCCCCATCCGTTCGGTTTCATGACCCGAAACAATTCAGCCATGGCTTTTTTGTCGTCGTCAATATGCTCCAAAACATGATTGCAAAAAACCACATCAAACCAATTATCCGGAAAAAGAAGATTTTGTATATCGGCTTTCACATCTGCAATTGGAGAATTCAAATCACAAGTTGTGTATTTTATATTTTTAAGTTTCCGAAATCTACGATAAAACGCCTGCTCCGGTGCCATGTGAAGAACCTTATAATTGGAAGTGAAAAAATCGGTTTCATTTTTCAGGTAAAGCCAAAGCAATCTGTGTCTTTCCAGTGATAAAGTTCCGGGCGAAAGTGCATTTTTTCTCTGTTTTTCATATCCGTAAGGCAAAAAATTATGATAAGACCTTCCATCAATCGGGTCAGTAAAATTTTCTCCTTTAAAAAACCAAATCAAAACAGGCCGGGCCGCATAACTCAGACGAATGAGCCAGGGACGCGGAATGGTATTCATTAATTTTTTAAAGGCTGATTTCACAGAATCTTTCTAAAAATTTAGGCACAAATATAACCATACCACTGATAACAGCTCCGGCAGAAACAAGAAAAGTTGCGCCGGCTGCAATGTCCTTCACCCTTTTGATTTGCTCGTCATGTTCCATAGTTATTCTGTCCGAAAGTTTTTCGAGCGCGGTATTTACATATTCCACCGATCCGATGGCAAACATCCATATCATGATGATTAAAAATTCAACTTTAGAAACTTTCAAAAAGAATGCAATCAAAAAAGTCAAGAGTGTAATTCCAAGCCAGATTTGAACATTACGTTCCGTTTGGAGTGCATAGAAAATTCCATTCCATGCAAATTTCATGGAAGAAATAAACCGAAACATTTAAGCGTGGATTTTATACAGGAAGGGTTCTTCCTCATCGGAAGTAATTCCCAGTGCTTCGTAAATGTATTTATAGGTAGAAAGCAAAGTAGGTTTCCCGTCTATAATGGCCACATCATGTTCAAAATGCGCCGAAGGTTTGTTGTCACGGGTAGTGACTGTCCAGCCGTCTCTGTGAAATTTCACTTTATCGGTTCCTAAGTTGATCATAGGCTCAAATGCCAAAACGATTCCTTCTTTCAACACTTTTCCGGGTCCTCTTTTTCCGTAATTCGGTACTTGCGGGTCTTCATGCATTTGTCTTCCCAATCCGTGTCCGACTAGTTCTTTCACT
>JAEZDQ010000174.1 GCA_023433225.1 Bacteroidota bacterium
CGGCACCACCGTAAACGCCTGAATGCATATCTAAATTGGCTCCTTTTACTTCGACTTCCACATAGCTTAAACCACGTAACCCGACCGAAATCGACGGTTGATCGTTTGAAATAATCTCCGTATCGGAAATCAATATGATGTCGTTTTTCAGTTTTTCCTTATTGTTTCGGACAAATTCACCCAGGCTTGAAGAACCGACTTCTTCCTCTCCTTCAATCATAAATTTGATGTTGCAGGGAAGTTGCCCGGATTTATTCATCGCTTCAAAAGCCTTTACATGCATGAAGAACTGTCCTTTGTCATCGGCAGAACCACGTGCGAAAATCGCTCCTTCCGGATGGATTTCCGTTTTTTTAATAACGGGTTCAAACGGCCCCGATTCCCAAAGTTCCAATGGGTCAGCCGGCTGTACATCATAATGCCCGTAAACCAAAACGGTTGGTAAAGACATATCGATTATTTTCTCACCATAAACCACAGGATAACCGCTGGTTTCGCAAACTTCCACTTGATCGGCTCCGGCGGCTGTAAGATATTCCGCTACTTTCTCGGCGGTATTCAATACATCCTGGTTGTAAGCCGGGTCTGCACTGACCGATGGGATTTTCAATAATTCCAGTAATTCGTCTAAAAATCTTTGTTTGTTTTCTGCAATAAATTGTTGGGTTTTGTCCATTTTTAAATTTAATTGAATAAAAAGCTAATGTAGGAATTAGATTTTAGAATGGTGAATTTTCATTTTCAAAATTTCAAATTGAATCACTTTCAAATTAATCCTATCTTCGCCCCAGAATTCAACCTGATTATGATCATTTACAATGTTACCATCAATGTGGACGAAAGCATCGAAAGCGAATGGCTGACCTGGATGCGTAAAATCCATATTCCGGAAGTGATGAATACCGGGAAATTTATTTCTTGTCGTTTGTCGCGCCTGACCTCGCACAAAGAGGAAGGAAGCCGGAATTATTCCGCACAATATACCTGTAATTCCAAAGATGATTTACTGGATTATCAGGAGAATTTCGCCAAAGACTTGCAGCAAAAATCCCTTGAGAAATTTGCTGATAAAATGCTTGCATTTCGAACAGAGCTGGAAATTATTGAGGATTTTTATTCAGGTTTGAGTTAGGTTATTATTCTTCTGAGAAAGGATAAGTTAATCCACTAAAAATTCTTTGATTAATTTTTTTAGGGATTCAATATCTTGAGCGGATAAATTTCCTGCCTTTTTGATGATTCTTATTTTGTCAATGCAGCGGATTTGATCGAGGCAAATATCTCCTTTTTTGCCTTCAGATTCTATGGGCATCCTCATCGGTAAACTACGTATTGTAGAGGTAAGCGGTGCAACGAGTACGGTTTTTAACAATTTGTTCGAAACAGTCGGTGAAACGATGATACAAGGCCTTGTTTTTTGGATTTCGCTTCCGATTGTCGGGTCGAGGTTTACCCAAACGATTTCATACTGGTTTACCATTCTTCCAGATTTTCATCTTCAAATACTTGGGGAAATTCAAGTTCCGGCATACCGTTTTTTTCAATATCGGCTTTGATTCTTTCTTCCCAATCTTCTCTCGGGAATTTTTCTACGGGAGAAATAATGATTTGATTTTCCGAAATACTGAGTTTTACCTTGTCCTTCAGATTGAGTATTTTAAGGAATTTGGCAGGGATAATAATTCCTTTAGAGTTCCCGACTTTTATGACATTGGTTTCCATTGCTTTAATTTGAATATAAAATTATAACAATGTACTAACAATTGCAAATTAATTTCATTTTGTCAGCCTTTCCAATGCATACTGGATCATCTTGTCAATGCTTTTATGGGAATCTTTGCTGAACTCGCCTAAAGCACGATTGGCTACGATACAGTTCAATGAAAGTGCTTCATGCCCCATCATTTTTGACAAACCATAAATCCCCGAAGTTTCCATTTCGAAATTGGTAATCCGCTGGCCTCTGTATTCAAATCCCGCTAGGATTTCATTGATGTCAAACGGATTCGGACGCAACCTTAAAAAACGTCCTTGCGGCCCGTAAAATCCAAGTGCCGTTGCCGTGATTCCGGTTTTGGTTTGTTCGGATGAAAGCATATCCAAAAGTTCCGTTGAACCTTTTACAAAATAAGGAACGGCTTTCGAATCATCCCAATTGGAATGTTCGTAAAAGGCTTCTTCCATATCCAAATCTCTTACGAGCAATGAATCTTCGTAGAAATGCAATAGACCGTCAAATCCCAATCCATAAGAACTCAGAACATAACTGTCCACCGGAATGTCCGGATGTAATGCGCCCGAAGTTCCGAGACGGACAAATTTCAAAGACCGAAGTTCTTCTTTGATTTGGCCGGTTTTCAAATCGATATTGGTCAAAGCATCCAGTTCACTGAAAACAATGTCGATGTTATCGGTTCCCATTCCGGTCGAGATTACGGTCATTCGTTTCCCGTTCAAGCTTCCGGTATGGGTTACGATTTCTCTTTTTCGGGTTTTGAATTCGATTTCATCAAAATATTTTGAAACTTCTTCCACACGATCCGGGTCTCCCACAGTAATCACCAAATCGGCCAATTGTTCGGGCAGGATGTTGCAATGATAAACACTTCCGTCAGGATTTAATACCAGTTCCGATGCTGCTTTGCTCATAATTCTAAATTTTCAGTTCAAACCTACATAATTTTACTTTAAATCGCCAAGATAAAACTCAGCTTTGAATAATAAATCTCACAAAAGTTAGCACAACCTAACAAATGATTCTTATTTTTGCTCCAAATTTGAAATATGTTCGGCGAAATTATCACTTACTTTGAAAGCATTTCCCCTATTTTAGCCGCTTTTTATGCAACCTTATTCACATGGGGATTGACGGCTCTGGGTGCTTCATTCGTTTTCTTTTTCAAATCCATGAACCGTGTCTTGCTCGACGGAATGTTGGGTTTTACCGGCGGAGTGATGATTGCGGCAAGTTATTGGAGTTTGCTCGCTCCCGCGATTGATATGAGCAAAGGGGTAGGTGTGATGAAAATCGTTCCGGTGGCGGTCGGATTTATTCTGGGCGCAATGTTTTTATTCGGTATGGATAAAATTTTACCGCACCTGCACATCAATTTCAAAAAATCAGAAGGCGTGAAAACGCCTTGGCAAAGAACAACTTTGTTGACCCTTGCCATAACCCTTCACAACATCCCCGAAGGCTTGGCGGTTGGGGTTTTGTTTGGTGGGGTAGCGGCCGGGATTCCCGAAGCGACCATTGCGGGAGCCGTTACTTTGGCGATAGGAATTGGAATCCAGAATTTCCCCGAAGGGATTGCCGTGGCCATGCCTCTACGCCGGATGGGTCTTTCGCGAAGAAAAAGTTTTACTTACGGCCAGGCATCCGCGGTTGTGGAACCAATCTTCGGCGTTCTGGGCGCGTTGGCCGTTACTTTCTTCACGCCGATTCTACCTTATGCGCTCGCATTTGCTGCCGCTGCCATGATCTATGTGGTCATCGAAGAAGTGGTTCCCGAAACCCAGCAAAGCGGAAATACGGATGTCGCTACATTAGGGTTTGTACTGGGGTTTGTGGTAATGATGAGTCTGGATGTGTTGTTGGGGGGATAGATTGAAAAATAAAACTTTGACAAGGCTCGGATTTTGTACTCAAATTACTCCGTAATCCCTTCCAGTTTCAAAATAAAAGCATATTCCAAAGCGACTTCTTTCAAGGCCTCAAAACGTCCTGATGCCCCACCATGCCCCGCTTCCATATTGGTTTCGAGCAAAAGCAGGTTGTCATCGGTTTTGAGTTCACGCAATTTGGCTACCCATTTGGCAGGTTCCCAATACTGAACCTGAGAATCGTGCAATCCGGTGGTGACCAGCATATTCGGGTAATCCTTCGCCTCAATGTTGTCATAAGGCGAATAGGATTTCATGTAATCGTAATAAACCTTTTCATTCGGATTCCCCCATTCGTCGTATTCGCCTGTAGTCAATGGAATCGAATCATCGAGCATCGTCGTTACCACATCCACAAAAGGAACCTGCGCCACGACTCCGTTGTACAATTCGGGAGCTTGGTTGATGACCGCTCCCATCAAAAGTCCGCCGGCAGAACCACCCATGGCGTACAGGTGTTCGGCAGAGGTATATTTATTTTCAATTAAATATTTGGAAACATCCACAAAATCGTTGAAAGTATTTTTCTTGGTCAGCATTTTTCCGTCCTCATACCAGGGGCGACCCAATTCCTGTCCGCCACGGATGTGGGCAAGGGCATAAACAAAACCTCTGTCCAGAAGGCTTAAACGGGTGGAACTGAAATAAGGATCCATCGTCGCACCATAAGAACCATAGGCATAGAGCAGGAGCGGAGTTTCCGAATTGATGGGTGTGTCTTTTCTGTAAACCACGGAAACCGGCACTTTTTTCCCGTCACGGGCGGTAACCCAAAGCCTTTTGGTTTCGTAATTTTCCTTTTTGAAATCTCCCAAAACCGCCTGTTCTTTTTTAATTTCAGACTCTTTTGTTTTCATGTTGAAATCAATGGTCGAATTCGGTGTGGTCATAGACGTATAACCGTAGCGGAGAATTTCGGTATCGAAGTCAACATTGACGGAAATATAAGCCGAATAAACTTCTTCTTTAAATGGAAGAAAATAACTTTCTTTACCGTCCCAACTTCTGATGTTCATTTGTGTCAAAGCATTGGATCTTTCTTCCAGAACCAGGTAATCTTTGAATATTTCAAAATTTTCCAGATAAACTTCTTCACGATGCGCGATGACGTCTTTCCAATTCTCCTTACCGGGATTGGACACCGGGGTTTTCATCAGTTTGAAATTGGTCGCTTTGTCTTTGTTCGTCAAGATGTAAAAATCATCTCCGAAATGTTCGATGCTGTATTCCAAATCCCTTTCACGGGGTTGGATGATTTTCCATTCGGCATTGGGCTGATCTGCCGGAATGAAACGGTATTCATTGGAAACCGTGCTGCCGCATCCGATGATGATGTATTTTCTGGATTTGGATTTGTAAACAAAAGTATTGAAAGTTTCGTCTTTTTCTTCGAACACCAGTTCATCCTGACTTTGCGGGGTTCCCAGCGTATGTTTCCAAATCTGGTAAGCGCGCAGGGTTTCGTCTTTCCGCGTATAAAAAAGGGTTTTATTGTCCGCTGCCCAAACCGATCCTCCGGTGGTGTTTTCGAGTTGGTCGGTTAAAAATTCACCGGTTTTCAGGTTTTTGATTCGAATGGTATAAATCCTGCGGCTCAGGGTATCTTCTCCGAAAGCGGCCAATTCATTGTTTTCACTGACATTCAGTCCGTTTAAATTATAATAGCTGAAATCCTTGGCCATTTCATTTACGTTGAACATGATTTCCTCGGGGGCATTCAAACTTTCCTTTTTCCGGGCGTGGATGGGGTATTCGCCGCCTTTTTGGAAACGGGTGATGTACCAGTAACCATTAAATTTGTGAGGAACAGATTCGTCATCTTCCTTGATTCTGCTTTTCATCTCTTCGAAAAGTGATTTCTGAAACGCTTCCGTATCCTTTAATTCTGCTTTTGTATAGGCGTTTTCTTCTTTTAAATATTGGATAACTTCCGGATTTTCACGGTCGTTTAACCAATAATAATCATCGATTCGGATGTCTCCGTGTTTTTCCAGTTTATGTTCTATCTTTTTTGCCTTGGGTGCCTGCATGGTTTGTGCGTTTAAGGCTGTAAATGTACTCAAAGTTAGGAGTACGGAGGAAGTAATTATTTTCATGTGAACTTGTTTCTGAATCGGATAATTGCATTCATCAGCGTTTTCAAATATATAAAGATTTCGGTCTGGTTAGAATTAAATCTTTTGAAGCCGGGAACGAGATCAAAGTTTGTAGGTGGCGGGGAAAAACTGCCCGCCAGCTCACCTATGCAGTTGGGGTGGGTGTGTTGGGGATGTGGGGTACCCTAC
>JAEZDQ010000042.1 GCA_023433225.1 Bacteroidota bacterium
ACATTGTACAATACATGAAACTGTTTTTTGAAAATATAAGGGAAGATTTTAAAATTCCTATGGACTTTCCGCTTGAAGCAGTTTTGGAACAGGCATTGGAAATCTTTGAACAATTGCCGGAAGATGATGGGAGTACTTTTGGAATTGTAAACGAACAGAATACCGTGGTTCAATTCAGTAAATACAATAGATTCATGTGGTTGGTGGAGATTCCCGATTTAACCAATCATGGGGTTCATCAGGCGATTTCGAACCGAAATCAATGTATCAGAATTTTGGAAGATTTATTTTCCGGTGCCGATGCGATGAGCGTGGCGGAGTTTAAGTTTGTGAGTTTTCTTTAAGTCGAAATTCTCTCGTTTTTACAAAACCAATTCGCAAAACAACCTTTCCAAAGTTTTTTCTATATCATCGGCAAATCCGGGATGCGGACGGGAAGTTTGGATACAGGAGCTTCGCACTGCGGTCATCCACCGGAAGCGGGAAGGCATATCCATCTTTGCAATCGGGCCGCCATTGGGGTCGGCATTGGCAATGCGTTCAAAGGATTTTAGGTTTAATCGCACTTGTTCTTCGTCAAGTTCGGTTTCAAATGCACGAAATTTTTGCTCGTTGAAGTAAGTTTTGACGAGTAATTTTTTTGCCTGTTTGGAATAAATCAAGATTCCGGCATTGATGAATTCTTCCCGTTCTACTTTGGGGAAAATTCGGATTACGGCATATTCATATAAGATTTTGTCTTGCATTTTGGGCTTCTTTTACAAATATTCCGGAATTTTCTCTTCTGATTTTCAAAAAGTCGGCATACACTTTTCGCAGTTCGGCGGGCGATTTATCGTAATCCCAATTCAACCATTCGTCGGGAATTAATTCGACTAATTCTTGAATAAATTTATCGGTGATTAAGGGTTTTAATGTTTCATCGGCTTTTTGGATTTCACTTGCTTCACCCAAGAAAACATGGTCTTTGATAAATTCAAATGGACTTTCTGCTTGCTTTTCCCAATTGTCCCAACTGTGGTGAAAATAGAAACCGGATCCATGGTCAATGAGCCATAATTCTTGGTGCCACATCAACATATTGGTATTTCGGAAAGTACGGTCAACGTTTGTAATGAAGGCATCGAGCCAAACGATTTGCGAAGCTAATTCGGTGTCGACCTTCATTACATTGGGGTCGTAATTGATCGCGCCCGAAAGAAAATGTAGCCCCAAATTCAACCCCTGACTGGCTTGTAATAAATCCTGAATTTCTTCATCGGCTTCGGTTCGTCCAAAAGCTTCGTCCACATGGAGAAAAACAAGTTCAGGAACTTTTAAACCTAATTTTCTTGCAATTTCGCCACCCAATAATTCGGCAATCACCGATTTTTCGCGATGGCCTGAACCTTTGAATTTGACCACATATTTGAAATCATCATCGGCTTCGGCCAAAGCGGGTAAAGAACCGCCTTCGCGAAGGGGCAAAATATATCGGGTCAGATGGGCGGTACGCAGTTTCATCGGCTGAACAGATTAATAACCCATATAACCACCATAATAATCGCTGCTGAAACTAACCCGTTTTTTGTCGCGGAAAAGCACGCGGTCGATTTCGTTTTTGTAGGTTTCTTCCAAATATTCGTCGTCGATGTACTCGATTCCGTAATAGGAAAACACGGTGTCGTCGGTTGATTCGCCGTACATTTCTTCGGCCGCAGCTTCTACTACTTCAACAGCACCTTCAACAGCGGTCTCTATTTCATCATAGTTTACGAACGTATCTTCTTCCTTTTTTTCTTCTCCGCTATTGATTTTAAAAGAATTGTCTTTGTCGATTTCAAATGCGGTATAGCCGATTTCGGTCATTTCCATTCCGTTGTACCTGTTTTTGGATTTGACTTTGAAGAAATATATTTCGAATTTCTTGTTTTTATAATGCGCTTTTTTAGTAGTTAAGAATTCAATGGAATCTTCTTTTTCATTGATTTGCCGGTTTTTGTTGAGTAAAACGCTCAAAGCAATGGCTTCTTTATTCACTTCTTTTGGGAATTTGTCTGATTGTTTGTTCTTTTTCAAGACTTTGTAGAGCTCCCAATAGGATTTTTTATTTTTTAATATTTTCTGAATCAAAGTAGGGGAAAGGGTTTCACCGGACTCCAATTTTTCTTCCAAAGTGAACAGGAGCAATTCCGGGATGTCCAGGGCTTCGACTTTTTGGAAAAAAGCAAGGTTTTCTTTTTCATGTGAAAAAGGTTGCAAAAGTGTGATGTAATTTTTGAGCAAACTGATATCGGGTGAACCGGAATAAGAATAGTAATTCGTTTGTTCTCGTTTGGATTCCATCCAAGCACTTGTGGTGCGTTTGAGTTCCAGTTTGGCCAAGGTCAAAATGTCTTTGCGGTACTTGCGGATTTTTCCGGGTGGCAATTCATCGTTCTCCAAAAGCGTTGCCGTCAGGTGGATGATGTGGTTTTGGTATTCGGGAATGGAACGGAATTGAAGTAAATCGGGAATGATCTTGGAACTGTTTTCCGGTGATTCCAGCATGGAATTGAAAATGCCGTGGAGGTTGTTGATGTCGCCCGGAAGCGGTAAATCTTCGTTCATGAGTTGAGCAACGATTTGGTAATTCTCCCATTCATCCTTTTGCATAAAAGCATTCAAAACAGCCAATTGCAAATTGCTGTCGCCTGCATTTTCGCGGTAATATTGACTGAGAAAACGGTTGACTTCCGGATGTTCCAGTTTACCTAATTTATTAATCAACACATTTTTATACAGGGTTTCTTCTTCCTTAAAGTTAAAATTCCGGATCAAATCAACCAATGCCGGATAATCCTCTTCATTGAATTTAACCAAATAAACGGATTGCAAGGCAGAATTACGTATGCTGTCTTCGGGACTTTGGACATCTTCCAGGAATAGCTTTGTTTTCTTTTCAAAAACAGAAATTCCTTCCGGCGATTCACCGGGTCTGAAATCGTCAAAAAACCGTTCGATGTAAGGGTCGCTCTGGTTGTAGCTGCTGTCCACCAATGTTTTGAGTGAAAAATAGCCTGTTTCATTGGCGATGTATCGAGCCTTAATTATTTGAGAAGACTGCGGGTTTTTGAAAGCGACATCCATCACATGGTTGCCGTATTTGCCCGTATAGATTTTCTTTTTTGCCACTTCAAAGTCCAAATCATTCTGGTTGTTTTCAAGGATTTGGTTCCAGAGCGAATCTACTTTTTCGTAATAGTCATAGCGATGGAATTTTGTGTAATTGACGAGGATATCTTGTTTGGATTCGGAACTAATCAACCTGGATTTATTAGACCCTTCAAAATGGTTTTTTTTGGAATTGTAACTGTCGTTTTTATAATAATAATCAAAATCAATCTGGCTTCCGGCCGGTCGAATTTGCGTTTTTACGGTATAATTGAGGATGGTATCACTGTAAATTTCGGGTTCTCTGTAATAATTGAATGCCTCTATATTGAAGCTGTCAAAAAATCGTTTGGTTTTCTCTTCATTGCCCACAGTTCCCAACAAATAATAATGTGCGCCGTGGATGACTGATTTCAGGCGGATGGTTTTATCCTCATTTAAGTTGGCTTCCGAAGAAAAGGACAAAGGATTTTGGGTTAATTTCCCATTGAGCGAATCCGTTTTCAGGCTTTTGTAAAATTCATATTGAATCCGTTTGAGTTCAAATTCGGTATCTTCCAAATAACTGATGTCGTTGATGGACTTTTCGATGACGAAATAATAGGATTGATCGGTTTGGTCATAGCCCAATACTTCCGGGCTGCCCATCAATGAGCCGAAACGGTCGTTGGCAACGATGTTGTAATGTCCCGGCACCTGAACCGAATAGCCGCCGTGGATGGGGGAAACCTTTTTCCATTCATTCGGGTTGCTGTTCATCTGGATGGATTGCAACACATTAGCACTTTGTTTTTCCACAAATTCGGCTTTGCCCAACATGGCGATGATGAGGTATTCCAAAGGCGTGGAAATAATCCAGTAACGTTGGGAATCGCCTTCTTTGGTTTTGTTGCTGATGTCAAAAGCATCAAATCCGTTGATTTTTATTTTTTCCTTCTGGAGGATTTCACCTGGTATGTATTCGTACAAAAGGCTGTCGATTTTAGAAAGGGTAGTGGTGTAATTGTTTTTTCTCAGGAAATCATAATTTTTCAAACGGATGACATTGACGTAAGCACCGTTTTTCAAATCGGGCGATGAAGCCATGCTCAGACCGGGGAATTCAAATTCATATAATTTGGTGGGGACAGCCAAAGTCAATTGGCCGTCCGAAGTGGTTTCCGGTGTATAATTTTCGTATTGAAAAGCATGGTCGAGGAGGTCTTTTTGTTTACGGCCTTTTTCGGTATAATCCCCAAAAACCGGCACGACGCGGTAACCCTTTTCCCGCAACATTTCGATTACGCCACCCTCTCCGGGCAAATGTGCGGCACCGATTCCGACGAACAGCGTTTCTCCTTTTTGAAAAATCGAATCCATCCGTCTGACCATATTCGCATTCCGTTCATGGAGCATGAATTTGTTGTACTCGGGTGAATTCATCCCCCGGCTGATGGAATCAATCATATCGAGGTTCTTGTCGCGGTAAGCGTCCTCCATCAAGACTTGGAAAGGTTTGTCCTTAGACATTTTTTTGGCCCATGCAGGCGGGTCGAAACGCATATTGGACAAAAATGCTTTCTCCACCAATTGGCGGGATTCCTGAAACTCTTCCAAATTAACAATCTCCCGATTGGTTCTTTTCCCAACTTGGAATATAAACATGTCCAGATAGGTATCTTCTTGGTAATCGTTGAAATAATCATTGGTACGGTAAAGGATGCCATTGAGCATAAAATCGTTGAACAGAAAGGATTGTTTCAGGATTTCGTTCTGCAAGGGCGACCGTTGGAAGGAACTGTACAATTGGTAATATCCGTAAGGGTTCATTGCGCCAGACATATCTTCCGGTGTATTCTGGAATTCATCCAACCAAGTTTCGGGATTGCTTTCCAAGGCTATTTTATCGGTAGAGAGCAATTTCTCGAAAAACACATCCGACAAGTGAAATGCGATTCGTTCACTTACGTGCATCGTACCGTAGAGGTAGGAGGGTTTTTCGTTTTCTTTGGAAATTTCCCACAGCAGGCTCGGGTATTTTTTTTCCTGTCCCAAAAGATTGGTAACAACCAATAAACCAATCAGGGCGTAGCTAATTTTTTTCATCTCATTACTTAATCGCTACGAATATAGGAGATTTGGTTGAATTCGCCTTAATCTGTCTTGGGTTGACTTTGTAAGCGGTTAATGTAGATGGGTTTAGCCTTGATGAGGTCTTCCATTATCTTGAAATAGTTGTGGACTTTGTGGTGTTCCGCAATGAAAGTTGTTTCGTAAGCGAAAAAGATAAATTCCCGGATTTTTTCATGTGGGATATCCAAATCCTGGGTAAAATAATCATCGCCGAAATATTCGCGGATTTCCGTCAATATGGCTTCCTTGTCTTCATAATTAAAGAGGTTTTGTCTTCTCCGCAAATCGCCTGAAATCACATCCGTCAGTTTCTCCACATTCAAATGAAGGGGTGAAATATCTTTCCACATCGCAAAATCTGTCGCATCCCGTCGGGGTTTTACATCCGGGTTGATGCCCATTTCCGTGTATAATTCCGCTACCGGGTCGTGTCGGTGGACATATTTCGCATCTTTTTCCAGTATCCCGGTCAGCTTCGGCGCAATCAATGCTTCTTCCAATACAATGGGCTGCATATTGAGGTGGATGCTCAGCAATTCTTTCCCGAGCAAAAATTCGGTGAGGTAAAACCGCCGTGATTCATAAAATGTGGAGCGGATGAGCAAACTGTCGCCGGCCATGGCATGGATGGCAAAACTACCGGTGAGGTCTGTAATAGAAGTCAGGTTGGTACGGGCGTTGGTAATGTAAATCCCTTCGGGAGAAGCATCTTCCAAGTCAATAATGATACGGCCCTTGACGAGTTTTTCTTGTGCGAAACCCATGCTAAATAGGAGAATGAAAACCAAATGCAATAGGATTTTCATAAGTTGCCTGATTTTGAATGAATAAGGATAAGGGATTTTGCCGGATAGACGCTTCCCGGGTGTTCTCCTCGACCAATCTTAGCAAAGGTTTGAGTAACGATTGTCTTAGTATGAGCGAGGACAACACCCAAAAAGCTGAAAAAAACTACCAATATGAGATTGTCTCTCGTCATACAACGGCAAAGTAATGGATTTAGTATATACCAAAATTTGCTTTAACAAAAACTTAGCGCGGATTTAGAAATCTCTTAAGAATTTTAGTCCACCGATACCTGCGAATAAATGCGCCTTCCGGGCCGGAAACGATTTTGGATTCGTTGCGTAAGGCCGCTTTCCAATACCCTTTGGAAACAGAAACAAACAAAAACGGCTTTCCGGCGTTCCAGGCTGCTTTGAGCGCGGCAATGAAACTGATTGCCCAACCGTAATCCATTTTGTAAAATCCTTCCCCGGTTTTCTCACCATGGATGGATTTGTAATCGTTTCCGGTAGGTTTGAGCAATTTAACTTCCAAATCCGGAAAGACCGCAATTTCAAAACCGTAAAAGCGTGCGAGCAATTCATCGACCGTGTCCCAGCCGATGGATTTCCTCAGGCCGCCCATTTTTTCGAAACAGGGACGGGAATAGGTTTTAATCGCTCCGCGGATGTGTTTCTTATCGGAAATGTTTTCGTACACCCATGCTCCCTCTTTCTGAATGTAAACCAGGCCGCCGGCCATTCCGATTTGGGGATTGGTTTGGAGCGCATTCATGATTTTTTCAAAATAATTCGGTGGTAAAATCACATCTGCATCCAGTTTTGAGACGGCATCCCAATCGGGTTGCAATGTATGGAAGCCTTTGTAAAAAGCTTCGATGATTTTGGATCCGGGTTCATGGGAAGGTTGGTGGTTGCCGGAATGGATGATTTTGATGAATGGGAATCGGTCGGCAAATTCTTGAACGATTTGTGCAGTCCGGTCGGTGGAATGGTCATCGACTACGGTCAATTCCCAAGGTAAATAGGTTTGGTTAACAATGGATTCCAAAGTTTGCCCGATGAACTTTTCTTCATTTTTCGCGGGGATGACGATGCTGTATTTCAGCTTAATTTCGTTCCGCATAGACGGCGTAATATCTGGGTGTAAACTTTCGTAGCCACGGCCGGATACCGATTTTCCCGGTGGGATGCGCCCACTTCTTCCGAAATTGGATGCTCCAGCCTGTTTTTTCCAAGAGCCGGTCAAACTGCCAATCCACAAATTCGTGGTAGTGCCAGTCACGGATGTCGTTTTGATTCCGGTAAGGTTCCGCAAACCAAAGTTGCAAAGGAACAGTGACCAATAGTTTTTTTCCGGGTAAATTCTTTAAGACGGTATAAGGGTTGAGCAGATGTTCCAAAATCTCAAAAGCCGTTACCACATCTGCGTCCATTGCCTGCAGGTGTTTAGATTCCTCATCCAAATCCTCGCCTTTTGTGTTGGTGACCTGATACCCTTTTTCACGCATCAGGTTAGAAAGCGGGTTTTCCACACCCAGGTCTAGTATTTTTTCTTCTTTGGAAATGAATTGGTCAACCAAATCCAAAGTATGTTGATAACGTTTTTTCGGAATTACTTTGTACATCGCGGCAAAATTAAGCTATTTCTCTATATTTACACTTTATGAACCATTCAAAAACCAAATACCGCCTCCGCCTCAACGCCCGAATCATCGGCTATGCGACCCAAACCGAATCCGGCCTTGACTACAAGGGGCGCGAACCGTTCCATGGGATGCGCGGCAAACCGAATTACAACCAAATCGACCTGTTTACCGGGGTTCAGGATAAATTCCACCGCGATATTTATGAAAACGATTTGGTGAATTACCGGATCAATTCCGAATTCCAGATGCGCAAAGGCATTGTTTCTTTTGATGAGTCTAACAAATCCTTTGGCATCACCGACTTGGCTTCCGGCCATTTTACCCTTTTGTTCTTGGGTGAAATCTGCCTGTTCCATTCCGAAAAAATGGAGGTTTATTCCCATTTGTTCAACCATCCTGAAATGGAGCGTTTCATCAGTTAAAACGAAGCATAAAAATTCATCCGTTTTTCCAACATCCAACAAAATGATGTATTTTTGACCTTTCTGGTTGGAAGATTTAATACGAACTAAATTTTCTTAATTAGAAATTTAACATTAAACTTGAAACGTTAAACAATTAAAATATGTCATACGGATTACTCAAAGGAAAGAAAGGGATTATTTTCGGGGCGTTGGACGCGAATTCCATCGCCTGGAAAGCGGCCGAAAGGTGCCACGAAGAAGGAGCTGAATTTATTCTGACCAATGCACCGGTTGCGCTCCGGATGGGCGAACTCAATGCGCTGGCCGAGAAAACCGGATCGGAAGTCATCGGAGCCGACGCGACTTCCATGGAAGACCTTTCCAATTTGTTTGACAAGGCCATTGAAAAATACGGCAAACTGGACTTCGTTCTCCATTCCATCGGGATGAGCATCAATGTGCGGAAAGGGAAACACTATACCGATTTGGATTACCAATTCATGGCCAAAGGTTGGGACATTTCCGCGGTTTCTTTTCACCGGGTGATGAAAACCGCCTGGGACAAAGACGCGATGAATGACTGGGGCAGCATACTCGCACTGACCTACATCGCGGCGCAACGCGTATTTCCGGATTACAATGACATGGCCGACAACAAGGCTTACCTGGAGTCCATCGCGCGGAGTTTCGGCTATTTCTGGGGCAAAGAAAAGAATGTCCGCGTCAACACCATCTCCCAATCTCCAACCGCTACCACGGCAGGCCAGGGCGTCAAAGGTTTCGGCGGCTTCCTGAAGTTTGCCGATGAAATGTCGCCGTTAGGGAATGCCACGGCCGATGATTGCGCCAACTACATCGTTACCCTGTTTTCTGATTTAACCCGAAAAGTGACCATGCAGAACCTCTTCCATGACGGCGGTTACAACAATACCGGGATTTCTGAGAAAGTAGCGGAACGTTTCCTCTAAGGTTTAAATTGTTAAAATTTGATTAAAGTTAGGATTCTATCGGAATAGCGTTAATTTTGCGAACTTAATTTTAAAATTCAAATTTAATTCACATGAAAAAATTAACCTTAATTTTAGCGGTTGCCGGTTCTATGGCTTTCGTTAACTGTTCAAGCGATGATGACAAAGGCAACATGGTTGACTGTGTAACGCACGGAAACAGAGTAGCTGACGCAGCAATGGCTTACAGCAACGACAGTTCAACTGCCAATTGTATTGCTTACCAAAACGCTTTACAAGATGCAATCGATGCCGGATGTATGGCTACAACTTACCAAACTATTTTGGATAATTTAGACTGTAACTAATCATCTGATAATGTAACTGAAAAGCCGGTAGTTTACCGGCTTTTTTGTTTGATGGACTGACCGATTCAAGCCTTGTGACGGGTTTCAGGTAATTCATCACCACCCTAAAGCCTATACATACGCTTGGTTCTCCTTGAACAACGCGAATGAAAGGCGGTGCCTGTTGTTTATTCCTCCAAATCTCTCCCCAAATTCCTTTTCAGTTTTTGCCTTTCTGATTTGAAGTTCTTTTCCGGCTTTTGCCTTTTAAAATCCGTACCCCTGAACACACGGATGGGGTTTCCCCGTTGGACTTCCGTCTGGTTTTGCCATTCGTTCCGGATTTGGTTCTGGATTTTTCTGAGGTTTTCTTCGTTCAACTTGGACAATAACCTATCGGTTGCCAGTTTCTTGTTTTGGTGTTGTGAACGGCTGTCCATGGCTACCACGGCCGTTCCGGTCGGTTTGTGGATGGCACGCACCGCCGTGTTGACCTTGTTCACGTTTTGTCCACCCGCGCCGGAGCTGCGCATCGCCTGGAATTCGAAATCCTTTTCGTTGAATTCAGTGGGAATGAAGTTGTCGAGTTCAAAGACACCGATGAACCAGTTCTTTCTTTTGTGCAGCTTGCGGAACTGGCTTTGGCCGATCCAAAGGATGGTTCCTTTCCAGGTTTTAATGAAGTCGGCTGCGGCTTTTCCTTCTACCATGACTGTGGCCGAAAGCACCGTCCCGTTGATGTTGCCGGCTTCGCGGTGGAGCACTACCGGGTTCAACCCCGATTGCTGGGCTTCATCCAGCAGGGTTTTCAACACCTGAGCGACGACCCAGGTGCATTCTTCAGGGCCTTGCCCTGCGGTGATTTGTAGTATCTTTTTCATTTTATATCCTTCTTTTGACGCATTCTTGGAACGCGGATGACACATTCTTGGAACGCTGATGACGCGGATTGCCTTCGGCAAGTCGCGGATTGATACGGATTCAATCATCGGCGTTTATCCGCGTTTCCGCTTGCGGATCCGCTTTGTCCGCATTCTATTATTCCTCCTTTGGAACGCTAACGGTTCGGCAAGATACGGATTGACGGGGATTCTACCTTCAACGACTCTTCTTTCTCTTTTTCCCGATTCCCTCCAAACCATTGTGCACCATTTGGATGGCTTCTTTGCGTAAGGCGGGGTTCCCTTTGTCGAGGGCTTCCAGTAGGGTACGGCATTCCTTCAGGTAGCGGGGTGCAAAACCGGGGTCATTGGGAACGATCTCTTTGCTGTTGTCGATGATGTCGGCATACTTGATGGTTTGTGCCTGTGGGCTGACTCTGCGCAGGCGTTCGGTTTCTTGGGCTTTGCGCTTGTCGCGGTTCCATTGCGGATAGGCCTCATGGGTATAAACATCCGTCAGTTCGATGACCAATTGCAGGGTCTTTTGGGCTTCTGTGGGTTCCAACAGGCTGTGGAGGAAGGTACGCAACTCTTCTTCCCCGGTGTCGGTGTCTTCGAGGACATCGTGCAGGAGGCAGGCCGCCAGCACGGGGAGGGAGCCTTTGTGTTCCCGGCAAAGCTCCATGACCCGGATGGGGTGGACGATGTAGGGGTCTTCGCAGTACTTGCGCTTCTGCTCGCCGTGGGCTTCGGCGGCAAAGGCTTTGACTTGTTCGAGCAGGTTTTCTTCATTCATCGCTTCGGCTTTTGGTGTGTTGGTTCCGGTTCAAATCTTGAGCCAAAGAGGGGAGAAATAGGCTTGGGTATTTTAAAACCTCACTTAAAAAGGCTTAAACGAGGTCATCTTTTATCTTTTATTCTTGAGAAATGGAGGTTGTGCACTGTATCTGCCGGGGTGGAACGTTTACCCTTGTTGGCAGAAGTTTTTATTTACTTTTTAATAATTTTTTCTATAAAAACATTTCCATTTTTGTTTTTTCCAATCAAAATATAGTTACCTTTTGGTAGCGATTTCAATGAAAATTTGTTATTAGATATATTTGATTGATAAACCAATTTTTTACTTATATCGTATACTGCGATTTCTTTTACTATTTCATTGAAATATACAAAATCTTTAACAGGATTGGGATAAGCAAAGATTGAACTCGAATTTTCTTCAAAAATGGACAGATTTTCACAATCCAAACTAAAAATAACCCCATCGTCTATCATTTCAGAATTATTCCAATTATTATACGCAAAATCTAAATCGTCGACTTCAATACAATTTAAATCAGGATTGTTCTTTGCCTCGAAATAGAAACTTGATAAATCTTGTCGATTTTTTAAATTTAAACTTGTTAATTCATTATTTGAACAATAGAGAATTGCAATCAAAGGATTGTTACTTATATCCAAATTTGTAATTTCATTGTTATTGATTCTCAAAGATATTAGTTGAGAGTTGTTGCTAAAATTAAATTCCGTTAAATTATTTTCTGAACAATTTAATTGTTCTAAAGAAATAAAATCTTCCATTCCAGTTAAATCTGAAATAGTTTTGTTAGAAACATCCAAAGAAGAAAGTTGATTTATATTTTCAGTGAAAACATAATCATCAACAAAATTATCATATCCTAAGTCAATTAATGCTTGTTCTAAAGCGTCATCGGGCACAAAAGTAAGATAGGGTGGATACCCACAATTTTCATTGAAATCTGTCCATTCGTCTATGTTTATCCAAGAATTACTTTCAGACCAGTCCTCAATGTTATCAACTTGAATGCAAAATAAATTTGAATTACCGGTTGTATTTAACTCGTCTAAATCTATAGAGAAAGAATTGTCTTCGGCTTTCCTTAAATTTAAATATTCCATTTGGTTATTTGAGCAATCTAGTTCAATCAAAAAAGGAGTATACCTAAAATCCAAATGAGTAAGTTGATTATTTGAGCAATTTAAGTAATTAAGCCTTAAATCATAAATAGGGAAAACTAAAGTTGAAATTTGATTGTTTGAACAATTTAATGAACTGGGTGAATAATAATTAAATTCTAAATGAGTAAGTTGATTGTTTTGACAATATAAAGTACTTAAATAAGGATTTTCACCTGTTATGATTTCAGTTAACTGATTATTATAACAATATACTATAGACAGATGGGTGTTTTCACTGATGTCTAATGATGTAATTTGATTACCTTCGCAATCTAATGTTAAAAGCCATAGATTTGTGCTTATATCTAAATCTGTTAATTGATTGTCGAAACAGCTCAAAAATGTTAATCCAATAAGTCCTTCTAAGTTCAAATTATTTAAATTATTGCTAAAACACTCTAGATGTACTAATTCTAAATTTGTACTTACATCTAAAGTAGTGAGATTATTAGCACCACAATTTAGTTGATTCAGTAAATTTGCCCCATTTAAATTCAAATTTGTCAATTGGTTGTTATTACAGAATAAATCTACTAACTGAGAATTACTACTCACATCTAATGAAGTTAATTGATTTGATTCGCAACCTAGAAAGATCAAATTAGATAATGAGCTAACATTTAGGCTTGATAATAAATTGCTTCCACATTTCAAAGTTTCTAAAGATATAAAATCTTCAATTCCCGTGAGGTCAGAAATATTTGAATTATACACATTTAGCGTTGTTATACCTGAAATATTTTCGGTTTGAACATAATTATCCATCACATCATCGTATCCAAGTGAAATAAGCTTACTTTCAAAATTATCATCTGGAACGTATGTTGTTTGGGCATTAACCATTATGCCAATAAATATCAAAGTGTGTAAAAGTTTTTTCATAAAATTACAGATAACGTTTCGGGGCTTGGCGCAGAGGAGGATTGGTGCATCAAACAAATATAGAAAAAGAATTCATTCAGCCAAGAAAAATTTTAACATTTTTTCTGATGGCTTTTTCATTTCCGTTTGCCGAAATGGGAATTTATAAAAAGTTTTGGCGGTGTTTTCTTCGGGACTTGTTCGGGACTTCTCCCATCGTTGTTCGGAAAATGGGCCGTTTTTCCGAAGAAAACCCGAACAAACCCCGAAGATTCCCAAAGCTCCGGCAAACCCTACCGGACAAAAGTGGACAAAACCGGTCATTGGTGGACAAAACCGGTCAAAAATTCCCCAAGTATTGTTTGGTGAAATCGGCCGTGCTAACTTGCTGAGCAATAACCATTAAATTTTTATTTTTATGGCTGAAATTGAAAGAGGGGTGCTCGGAGGATTCTCCGGCACCGTGGGGCCGGTAGTCGGTGCCCACTGGCGTGGAAAGGACATCATCCGCGCCCGACCCAGGAAATCAAGCAAACCGCCCACGGATTTGCAATTGATTCAACAAGCCAAGTTCAAGCTGGTGACCCGGTTCCTGCAACCGGTTCAAGGGCTTTTGGCCTTTCCGGAGATTCGGTTGTCATCCAAAGCATAACGCAGCGAGGAAACGTAAAACCTAGATTCTTCATACCTCGGAAATGACAATTTCTTCTTTATACATGGTCAACTACGGTTAAAAGTGATAAACTGGCCGTTCGTAAGGGGTTTGGATGAAATGCGAAGAGGCTGTTTTCAAAGCAAATCATTTGCCAGGTTGGCCAATTCGCTTCTTTCGCCTTTGATCAACTGGATATGTGCAAACAACTTCTGTCCCTGTACGCGGTCCACGAGGTAAGAAAGGCCGTTGGATTGCTCATCCAGATAGGGCGTGTCGATTTGTTTGATGTCGCCCGTGAAGATGAATTTGGTGTTTTCTCCGGCGCGTGTAATGATGGTTTTGATCTCGTGCGGCGTCAGGTTTTGGGCTTCATCGACGATGAAAATCACGTCGGACAAGCTTCGGCCACGGATGTAAGCAAGCGGTGTAATCAATAATTTTTCCTGTTCCACCATCAGGTTGATTTGTTTGTATTCCTTGTCCTGTTCGTCGAATTGGTATTGGATGAATTTCAAATTATCCCAAAGCGGCTGCATATAAGGGTCAATTTTGGATTTGATGTCCCCCGGCAAATACCCGATGTCTTTGTTGCTCAAAGGAACGATGGGCCGGGCGAGGTAGATTTGTTTGTAATCCCTTTTCTGGGCCAGTGCACCGGCCAATGCAATCAGGGTTTTCCCGGTTCCCGCCACACCGTGAAGCGCAACGAGTTTGATTTCTTTCTTTAATATGGAATGAATGGCAAATGCTTGCTCCGCGTTACGGGGTTTCACATTGAAGCAGGTTTGCTTGTTGACCCGTTCCAATTGTTGGTCGAACGGATTGTAGTAAGCCAGTGCCGAAGATTTATCGCCCTGCAATATATAATAGGCGTTGGGGAAAGTTTCCATTTTATCTTGGATGGCCTCTAAAGGCACGGCATAATCCTTATACAAGGAATCGATGATTTCCTGGTCAAATTCAGTATAAGTCTGGATTCCGGTGGGTAAATTATCGACGATTTGTACTTTTCCGGTTTCATAATCTTCGGCACGGATACCCAAAGCCTTGGCTTTCAGCCTAAGGTTGACGTCTTTGGTGACCAGTACAATCTGGCGTTTGGGTTCTTCTTTGGAAACGATTAGGCAGGAGTTCAGGATTTTATTGTCCATCGAATCACCGTAAATTTTGGTAGCGCTTTTTTCGATGCCGTTGGTCTCCATCACAATCCGGAAAGAGCCTTTGTTTTCGCCGGGAAGCGGAATCCAATCCTGGATTAAATGGTCTTTGGAAGTTTTATCGAGAAAGCGGATGAATTCCCTGGCTTCGAAATTCTTGGTGTCATTTCCTTTTTTGAACGTATCCAATTCCTCTAAAACCGTGATGGGGATGACTACATCGTGTTCGGCAAAGTTCATGATGGATTTGTGGTCAAAGATAATGACCGAGGTGTCGAGTACAAAAATCTTCTTTTTCATTTATCATTTTTTTCTAAAACGATAAATTGACAAAATTTTTCAGGGTTGAAGGTAAATTTAACTTAAAATCTATCAACAATTCTGAACGAAGTATCAACAATCAAAGTGGGTCATTGTTGATTTGGACTTGGCGTTCGTACAGGAAATTGGGTTGAAGGCCTTCGCGGCCGACGATCAGTTGGCCTTGCTGGGAACCTGCAAAACGGGTAAATCCGCTACCGATTCCAAATCCGGGTTCGCGCACGATGAAGTAAACGCCTTTGAAAAAAGGATAATGAAAAGCCAACAGATTGGGCACGGTGGGTTCCTGAAGTTTGCCGGTGGAATCAATTACCGGGAGAATTTTGATCCGATCCCGGATTTCCCGCACTTTTGGATTGGTTTTTTCGCTGATGAGGTTCATGCCGATGATGCCAATGGTTCCGGGCGAAATATTTACAAAATCAATTAATTGATGGGCATTTTCCATGGAATTCACTTTTTGGCCTTCAGTCAATTCAATGTTTAAGACTTCTTTGACCGTATTGAAATTGCCGGAATTTCCGTCATCAAACACAAATTTACTGTCACCCGAAAGGATTCCTTCTTTGATTTCATTCAGCGAAACAGATTCAATGGAACTTGATTTTCCGGTGATGAAAACCACTGCGTCATAGGCTAAAAGTGTAGAACGAGGTTTGACAGTAGATTCCTGGTAAATATAATTTTCTTGTTCGCGGCTAAGCGGTTTGTTGATGAAAGCCGCTTCGGCTTTTAAGTTGATTAAATTCCGGAGTATGATATTTTCGGGTTCATACACAAATTTAAATTCCACCTCCGGGTATTTCATCCGGTAAACGTCTGTCAAAGCTTCGATGAGGTTCTTATTGGCAGGATCGACCCAAATGGTCATTTCACCGCGTTGATGGGTGATTTCTTTTCCTTTTTCCTTGCAACCGATGAGCAGGAAAATAAATAGGGCGGTTAAAGTAAATTTAATAATCTTTCGTTTTGAGTGCTTTAGCGGCTCTGAAAATCCTGAATATTCCATATAATATAAATAAAATCCCCAATGCTTTGGCGGCAATCGGGTTCAAATCGGTCAGAAACCATTCTTTTACAAAAATGAAAGCGCCCATCCCGCTGTATAGGACGCCCAAGAAAACATGTATTAGCAGTCTGATCATGGGCCAAAGTTAATTAAAAAATAGAAAGCCCGATTTAATTAAAAATGGGCTTTCCGGTTTTTAGGTTTGATCAATTAGAAATAAATTTCACAGGAATGGTAAACATCATGTTGACCGGCGTTCCATCGTTGAATTTCGCGGGTTGAATCAATTTTCCTTTCTGAATCATTCTTTTGGAAATCCTTTCCAAAGCGTCTCTTGATTCTTTACTGAGCGAGGCATTCCCGCCTTTCAACGTTTTTATTTCAACGATTTTTCCGGATTTATCAATGATGAACTGGACTTTAGCGACGGCTTCATGAAAACCTTGACGGTCAGCGGTTTCTTGGAAATCATTTAATTGAATGGATAATTCCCTTTGCAATTGTTCAGAAAGACATGATTGGAGTTTTTCCTTGTTACCGGCGAATTTTTCGCATCCGGGGAAAACCGCCATATGCGTCACGTCCCTTACCATATAAACAGTATTGTTCTCTTCTGTGTCTTCAACAGCATTTCCATCTTCATTTCCTCCTGTACCTGAAGTGTCGGTCGAATTGGGATTCACGATGGTTTCGATTCCGTCTTCACCGACATCGGTTGAAACCGCAGTGGCGAGGTCATCGTGTTCTAAAACTTCTGTTTGAACGGGCGGATTAACCTTGGGTGTCGGGATTTGGTTGGTTTTATCGGTTTGTAGGGTTTTGGGTTTTTGAACGGGTTTTTCCTTTTGAACTTCCGGTTTTACCTTTTCCGCAGGCGGATTGGTTATCCGATCCAATTCGTAAGTGTAAGGTTCCTCTTCCGGATTTTCAGTTTCTGTATGAAGGGTGAACGAAAGTACCACAGCCAAAACGGAAATTCCAAAAATAGTCAAGACCAAAGACTTCATCAAATCCCACCCGGCTGTAATCCGGTTGTAGTAGGCACCATATGCCTTGTTTTTGTTTTCAAAAACCACATCATCCAATGAGCGTTGTTGTTTTGTTGCCATCATTTTAAATTTTAAGGTTCATAAATTCACTTTGCCAATCTTCCACTTCTTTCCGAATCACCTAAAGATGATATTTGTCAGGAATCAAAAGCCGTGCCCATATGTATTTCAACGTACTATTTAACGGAACCGGAATTGTTAAAAACTTTATTTCCGGTTTTTGAGGTTAAAATGAAATTCAAATTCATAACTTCGCAAGTCCTATGGAAAATCTGGAACTTACAACATCAGCAGCAATTAAACATCAGAAAATCATTAACTTAGAGCGTGGGAAGATTCCGCCTCAGGCCCTCGATTTGGAAGAAGCCGTACTGGGTGCGATGATGATTGACAAAAAAGGAATTGACGAGGTAATCGATGTACTGACCCCGCAGGTTTTTTATAAAATTGCCCACCAAACCATTTTCGCTGCTATCCAGAAATTATTCCACGATACCCAACCCATTGATTTGTTAACCGTTTCCAATGAACTCCGCAATGAGGGAAAATTGGATTTGGTCGGTGGCGATTATTATTTGGTTCAACTTACCCAAAAAGTTTCCTCCTCGGCGCACATCGAATACCATGCAAGGGTTTTGATGGAAAAGTATATTTTCCGCAGGCTGATTGAAATTTCATCCAACATCATCGATAAATCTTACGATGATACCACCGATGTTTTTGACCTGCTCGATTTTTCGGAAAGCAAATTATTTGAAATCACCGAAGGCGGAATCAAAAAGAGTTTTACGGATTCCAATACACTGGTTCGCCAAGCGATTGAGAAAATCAAAGCTATGTCCGAGAAAGACGGGATGAGCGGTGTTCCATCCGGGTTTGAAAAAATAGACAAAATCACTTCCGGCTGGCAAGAATCCGATTTGGTCATCATTGCCGCTCGGCCCGGTATGGGGAAAACCGCTTTTATCCTTTCGATGGCTCGGAATATGGCCGTGGAAAGGAATCTTCCCGTTGCCGTCTTTTCATTGGAAATGTCAAGTGTCCAATTGATTACGCGGATGATTTCCTCGGAAACCGGCATTACGGCAGAGAAGCTTAGAAAAGCCAATTTAGAAGACCACGAGTGGAAGCAACTTTATACCAAAGTAAAAGGTTTGGAAGATGCGCCTTTGTTTATTGATGATACACCCGCTCTATCGATTTTTGACCTCCGCGCAAAAGCCCGGCGGTTGGTTTCCCAACATGGCGTAAAACTATTGGTGATAGATTATTTGCAATTGATGACCGTGGGTGGCGGGAAATCCAACGGGAACCGCGAACAGGAAATCTCTACCATCTCTCGCAGTTTGAAGTCCATTGCCAAAGAATTGAACATCCCTGTAATCGCACTTTCACAGCTTTCGCGCGCCGTGGAAACCCGTGGCGGTAGTAAGCGGCCATTGCTCTCGGACTTGCGTGAATCCGGTGCCATCGAGCAAGATGCCGACATCGTTTCTTTCATTTATCGGCCTGAATATTACAAACTCGAAGTTTGGGACGACGAACATGGAACACCTTGCACAGGCCAAGCGGAATTCATCATCGCAAAGCACCGGAACGGTGCCTTGGACAATGTAAGGCTGAAATTTATTCAGGAGCAAGCCAAATTCATGGATTTGGAAGAAGATTCTATTTTCGGCGGCGATTTTGAGTTCCAGAGTTCGATGAACAAATCCAATTCCGATTCCATGGAAATCGGTAGTTCCATCAATTTACCGACTTTTAATCCTTCGGATTCTTTCGGCGGACTCGACGATTTCAATGATATTTCTAACGAAGAAGACGATGGTCTGGATTTTTAATTGGGTATTTTTTCAAACAGATTGCATACATTTAAAAACAACATCCAATCATTTTAATTTTTCAAAATCAGAATTAGTTTACGTACTTTTGCAGGGTAAATAAATTGAATAATGTCGTTATTTAATGATACCCGGATTGCTTTTGAATCCAAGTCGGACAAAGACTTGAAAAAAGCCCATTTGTTATTCAAATTGGTAGCCAATCCGCTACTGACCAAGATGGGGACTTGGGTTTTAAAAATCCCTTTTTTTCTCCGTATCTCGAAGGTTAAAACCCTGATTCGCCAAACCATTTACAAACAATTTGTAGGAGGAGAAACCACCGAAGACTGTTTGAAAGTCGCACGAGAACTCTCGCGTTACGGCATCGGTTCCATCATGGATTATTCGGTGGAAGGCCAAGAAACCAATTCGGAATTCAATAGGGTGAAGGACGAAATCCTCCGTTTAATCGACATTGCCAAAAACAATCCCAAAGAAATCCCATTCGTGGTATTCAAGCCCACCGGTTTCGGTCGGATTGGTTTGTATGAAAAAGTCGGTCGGAAACAATTTATGACCGAAAAAAACCTCAAACACTGGGAAGCCATCCGCCACCGCTTTGATGAAGTTTGTAAAAAAGCCCATGATTCGGGTGTAATCATTATGATCGATGCCGAAGAAAGCTGGATGCAGGATGCTGCTGATGATCTTGTGACCGACATGATGCGC
>JAEZDQ010000055.1 GCA_023433225.1 Bacteroidota bacterium
CCCCTGACAATCGCAAACAAAAAAAAACCGGAAAAAGCGACTCCCGCTCAGATTTCAATGGCAAAAAGAAACAATGTAAGAATGGCAATCGACATCGCACGCGAATCACGTCAGATTTTGGGTGGAATGGGAATCGTTGGCGATTATCCGATGATGCGTCACGCTGCCAACCTCGAATCTGTAATAACATACGAAGGAACCCACGACATCCATTTGTTGATCACCGGAAACGACATTACGGGCATAAATGCTTTTGAATAAAATATTAATAGTATCAAGTATCGGGTAGCCGGACAAAAGTCTAAATACCTGATACTTACTACTTGATACTTAAGAAAATGAAAGAAATCCAAATCCTCCTTCCCAAAATGGGTGAAAGCGTAATGGAAGCCACCATTACCGACTGGTTGAAAAATCCGGGTGATAAAATAGCCAAAGACGAATTGTTTGTAACCATTGGTACAGACAAAGTTGACAGTGATTTGCCGTCGGAATATGAAGGGATTTTGAAAGAAATTCTAATTCAGGAAGGAGAAGAAGTGAAAGTCGGGTATCCGATTGCGGTTATGGAAGTGTCGGCTGATACGGTCGTTCATGCCGAAAAGCAGGAGGTAAAAGAATCTCAGGCTGTTTCTGCAAATTCTCAAGTCGAATTACTCGAAACCAAATCTTTGGACGGAAAATCTTTTCTGTCTCCGGTTGTTCGCCGGATTGCTGCCGAAAACGGATTGGAAATCGAGGATTTGAAGCAAATTAAACCAACCGGAGAAAATGGAAGAATTCGTAAAGCAGACATTTTAAAATTCCTCCAAAAAGACGAAAAACCAGTCCAGCAAAAAATTTCAGCCAAATTAAATCTGAACATCCAACCCGAAGATAAAGTCGAATCATTGCCGAGAATCCGGCAGATAGCTGCTGAACATTTGCAGGCTTCGTATCAGATTATTCCGCACGTGACTACTTTTTCTGAAGTGAATGTGACGAATTTGGTCAATCACAGAGAAAGAATAAAAGAAGATTTTCAGAAAGAAAACGGTGTAAAAGTTACTTATACCCATTTCATCATGAAAGCGGTCATTGAAACTTTAAAGGAATTTCCGAAGTTCAATGCCTGGATGAATGAAGATGAATTAATTATCAAAAACGAGATTAACTTAGGTTTTGCGACGGCTTTGCCTGACGGGAATTTAATCGTGCCCAATATTAAGAAAGTCAATGATTTGAGTCTGAATGAAATTATTGAAAACGTTAATTTAATCGGCAACAACGCCAAATCCAATAAACTGAAATCGTCCGATATTCAGGACACGACTTTTACGGTCAGCAATACGGGGATTTTCGGAAGTTTGGCCGGAACGCCGATTATTTCGCGTCCGCAGGTGGCCGTTTTGGCTTTAGGCGAAATTCGTTCCGGAGCCGGAGTCATCACGGTAGATGGGAAAGAAGAATTGGCCGTTTGTAAAATGATGATGCTCTCCCTTTCTTATGACCACAGAGTGATTGACGGCGCACTGGCCTCTCAATTCCTATCCTCCCTAAAGAAAAAATTAGAAGAATCAGGAAATTGATTCCTAAATCCGGGGTTTTTTAAGATACGATTGAGTAAAAACTACCATAAGGAAAAGGGGATAATGCAGCTCAAAATTTCATTAAATTTTGGATAGGTCTGTAAACCTTTCTTATAATAAATTGTACTTTTGTCGGCACTCAAAGATTAAAATGGATTACAATACAACAAGAACCAGCCTCATCATTCCCGAATATGGCCGCCATTTACAGAAAATGGTGGACTATTGCATGTCGCTGAAAGATGAAAAAGAAAGAAATCAATTTGCAGAAATCATCATTGATGTGATGGGCGAACTGAATCCACACCTGCGCGATGTTCCTGATTTTCAGCACAAACTTTGGGATCAATTGTTCATCATGTCCAAATTTCAGTTGGAAGTGAACTCCCCTTATCCAAAACCGACCAAGGAAGCGGTTTACAGTAAGCCCAACAAAGTGGCTTATCCCAAAGACGAATACAAGTATAAATATTATGGCAAAAACATCCGCCGGATGATTGATGTGGCTTTGGAATGGGAAGGCGATAAACAGGAAGGTTTGGTCATGGTAATTGCCAACCACATGAAAAAATGTTACCTGATTTGGAACAAAGACACGGTAGATGACCGGACGATTTTCAACCATTTACATGAACTTTCAAACGGCAAAATAGACCTTCGTGACAGCGGTGAAGTACTTTTGTCTGCGGAACGCCTGCATCAAAACAATACTACCGTTAAAAGAAAAAACAACCCCAAGAACAACCGCAATAAACAAAAACACAAATAATTTTTAAATGTCCGTTTTTCAAATCAAGGGTGGCAATCGCCTGAGCGGTGAAATCATTCCACAGGGAGCAAAAAACGAAGTCTTGCAAATTCTTTGTGCGGTACTGCTCACCAATGAACCTGTTCGGATTAAAAACATCCCCGACATCCGGGACGTCAACCGCCTGATAGAAATTTTAGAAGATTTGGGTGTGAAAATCCAAAAAAATGGCAAAGGCGATTTCACCTTTCAGGCAGACGATATCCATATCGAATACCTCCAAAGCAAAGAATTCAAAAAGGACGGAGCGGCACTTCGCGGTTCCATCATGCTGGTCGGACCGCTTTTGGCCCGATACGGAAAAGCCTATATCCCAAAACCCGGTGGCGATAAAATCGGGCGCAGAAGGTTGGACACCCATTTCCAAGGATTCATCAACCTCGGTGCAAAATACCGTTTTGAAGAAGGCGAAGATTTCTATGGTGTAGAAATGGACGAGCAAAAAGGATTGACCGGAACCTATATGCTTTTGGAAGAAGCTTCCGTTACCGGTACCGCCAACATTGTGATGGCAGCTGTGTTGGCCAAAGGCAAAACCACCATTTACAATGCAGCCTGTGAACCTTATCTCCAGCAATTGTGTAAAATGTTGGTACGTATGGGTGCGAAAATAGAAGGCATCGGCTCCAATTTATTGACTATCGAAGGCGTAGAGTATTTAACAGGAACCGAGCACACGGTTTTACCGGACATGATTGAAATCGGATCTTGGATTGGTTTGGCTGCCATGACCAAATCGGAATTGACCATTAAAAACGTTTCTTGGGAAAACTTGGGCGTCATTCCCGATGTTTTCCGACGATTGGGAATCCAATTGGAAAAAGACAACGACGACATCATCATCCCGGCTCAAGAGCATTATAAGATTCAGAAATTCATGGATGGTTCCATTTTGACCGTTTCCGATGCACCTTGGCCCGGATTTACGCCCGATTTGTTGAGCATCGTTTTAGTGGTTGCCACCCAAGCAAAAGGCAGCGTTTTAGTACACCAGAAAATGTTTGAAAGCCGCTTATTTTTTGTGGATAAATTGATTGATATGGGCGCACAAATCATTTTATGCGACCCACACAGAGCCACTGTAATCGGTCTAAACCACGAAAACCCATTACGCGGGACTACCATGAGTTCTCCTGATATCCGCGCCGGAATAGCCTTATTGATTGCCGCTTTATCGGCCAAAGGAAAAAGTATTATTCATAACATAGAACAAATTGACAGAGGTTACGAACAAATTGACACCCGTCTGAAGGCAATCGGTGCCGATATCATTCGGGCTTAATTTTTGCCGTTCGCAATGCTGTAAAATAAATAAATGCAAGAAATTTTCGATTTTTTCTCCGGTTTTGTCAGCCGCCCCGATCGGGTTCTTACCGATTTGGTAGAAAAATACGACAGCTGGATTTACCTCATTTTATTCCTGATTATTTTCGCGGAAACCGGGCTTATTGTTGCTTCTTTCCTGATGCCTTTTTTGCCGGGAGATGCGCTGATTTTTGCCATCGGCATGATTTCCGCCGGCGGACATATCCATATATGGATTATCATCCCATTGCTGATTTTAGCCGCATTATTGGGCGATAACCTCAATTATTATGTAGGTAAAAGAGCGGGGACTTGGTTGCTGCGTCAGGAAAAAACTTGGTTCCTACGGAAGAGCCATGTGGAAAAAGCCACCCAATTTTTTGAACAATACGGTACAAAAGCGGTAATCATCGCAAGGTTTATCCCGGTGGTGCGTACCATTGTCCCTTTTCTTTCGGGCGTGACCAATATGCATTATCCGACTTTTTTAAGATACAGCTTTTACGGAGCTACACTTTGGGTGGGCGCAATCGGTTTGATCGGATATTTTCTCGGAAGGATTGAATTCGTTCAACATAACCTCGAATGGTTCATATTGCTTATCATTGTTTTGGCCAATATTCCGCTGATAAAAAGGCTGTTTTTCGACCGAAAGCCCAAAGAACAAGAATAGGTAAAATCCCATTGTCCTTTTCCAAAATCTTTGCGTTCTTTGTGTAAATGAAAAACTTAGTTCATAATCGTTTCGGGTTGATCGGTAGGGATATCCGGTATTCTTTTTCGGGAAAATATTTTTCCGAGAAATTCAAAACTGAAAATATTCAGGATGCCGTTTATGATATTTTTGACCTGAATGAAATTTCAGAAGTTGAAAATTTATTCCGAATGCAAAACCTGAAAGGCTTCAACGTAACAATTCCTTACAAGGAACAAATCATCCCCTATCTTGATGAACTATCTCCCGAGGCAACGGAAATTGGTGCGGTGAATTGCGTGAGAATCTATAATAGAATTAAAACCGGATACAATACAGATGCCTACGGATTTGAAATGTCCATCAGGCCTTTATTAAATTTGAATCATAAGAATGCATTGATTTTAGGCGACGGGGGAGCGGCAAAGGCGGTGAAATATGTTTTTGATAAATTAAAAATTCCTTATCAAACCGTAACGCGAAAAGGAATTATCACTTATTCCGAATTAAAGGCCGGGCATATTTCAAGCCATCAAATCATCGTTAATTGCACACCGGTAGGCACATTCCCGGAAGCCGGTTTACCTGAAATTCCATATGAATTTATTTCAGAAAATCACTTGCTTTATGACTTGATTTACAATCCGGAGAAAACGGGATTTCTACAAAAAGGTGAAGCCAAAGGAGCAAAAATCAAGAACGGATATGAAATGTTGTTACTACAGGCAGAAAAATCTTGGGAAATTTGGAATCAATCTTTGTAAATCCCTTTTGATTTCTTAGTTTTGTTTCTGACAAAATGATAACGCGTTATGAGTACTGAATTGGATAACCTGCACAACGATGCAGATGGAGAAGAAAAAAAAGTAAAAGATAGGCAGGAAGCCTTTTCCGAAGAATCCGCTTCGGAACAAGCCAAAAATCAACCGGAAGAATTGCTTGAAGAACCTCAGACAGAAACGGAACTTGGCGAACGGCAAGCAGAAGAGGAAGAGAATCAGGTAGAAGCGGAACTTGAAGAAAGAGAAGCAAAAGCTGAATCTGAAGAAAATCAGCAAGAAGCGGAAGAAATGCAGATAGAAGCCCAATCGCTTGAAACGCCCGTTGAAAAAGAGCAAGAAGAGACAAGCGCAAAAGAGGGTGGAGAAGAGGCTGAAAATGAAAACCCCGTTGAAGAAGAGATTCCTTTTAAAAATTACGAAAGCCTTCCTTTAGAGGTTTTGATAGACGAAGCTCGGACCTTGTTGAAAAATCATCCCGCCAGAAAGTTAAGGAATCACATGAATCAAATTCGGGATGCGGTCAGAAAAGCAATGGATGAAGATGAAGCCGCCAAAAAACAGGTATTCATAGACGAAGGCGGTGAACCCGCAGATTTTTATTATGACCATCCGGTGAAAAAGGAATTCAATGCGGTTTACAGTGATTTTAGAAAACAATTAGATACTTATTACAAAGAACGCGAACAAGATCAAAAACAAAACCTAAGCGACCGCCTTCAAATCATCGATGAATTGAAAGCACTTTACTTGGAACCCAATGAAAACAGTTCCAATATTTTCACCCAATTCAGGCAAATCAAAACCAGGTGGCACAATGCAGGCCCCATCCCCAAATCACATGCGGGAAACGTATTCAAAACCTATTTCCATCATTTGGATAATTTCTACGAATACCTGAACCTAAACAAGGAACTCCGGGAAATGGATTATGCGCATAATCTTGAAGTGCGGGAATCCATCATCAAACGTGCAGAAGAGTTGGTTCATGAAGAAAATGTCCAAAAAGCATTGAATGAATTGCAATATTTGCATCGTTTATGGAAAGAAGAAGCCGTTCCTGTTGCGGAAGATTTGCGCGAACCTACTTGGCAACGCTTCAAAGATTTGACCAATAAAATCCACGAAAGAAAAGTAGAAATTGAGGAAAAAGTAAAACAGGAACAGGAAGTTAACCTTCAGAAAAAGCTGGAAATAATTGATGAATTCAAAAAGCTGACTGAAAGCGCAGAGAATAAATCTCATGGCGAATGGCAGTCCAGCATTCGAAAGCTGAACAAGTTGCGCGAAACTTTTTTTGCCATTGGTAGAGTGCCGAAAGAAGAAAACGACAGGGTTTGGGACAATTTTAAAAACGTAACCCGCGATTTCAACCATGTTAAAAATAAGTTCTACAAAAACCTGAAATCAGACCAACAACAGAATCTGGAAAAAAAGCAAGAACTATTGCGCATCGCAAAGGAACACGCAGAGAGTTCCGATTGGAACAATTCCGTTCAGGTAATCAAAAGAATTCAAGCAGATTGGAAAAATGTTGGTCATGTTCCGCGCAAATATTCAGACAATCTTTGGAAAGAATTCAAAGCCGCATGTAACTTGTTTTTCGAACGTTACAAAGACAGAAACCAACAATCGAACAAAGAATTTGATCAAAATTTAAGCAAAAAAGAAGCCCTCTTAAAAGAAGTAAAAGAGTTCAAACTTTCCGGCAATACCCCACAGGATTTAGATTCCATCAATGATTTTAATATCCGCTGGAACAGTTTAGGTAAAGTCCCTGCATCCAAAATGTCCATCAATTCCGACTTCAACACAGCAGTCGGTAATTTGGTCAAATCCCTTGGGCTTTCTCAAAACGAAATCCAGGACTTTAGAATGGCATCCTTGGTAGATCAAATAAAATCCGGCCAAGATGGAAGATTATTGGATGACGAAATTCGCAAGGCCAGAAAAGCCATTGACGAACTGGAAAAGGAAATCAACCAACTCGAAACAAATATTGGCTTTTTCGCCAATGCGGATGAAAACAATCCGCTGTTGAAAGATGTTTACAAACAAATTGAAGAAAAACGAAACCGATTGACAGATAATGAAATTCGATTGAGGAAACTACACCGGATTGATTTTAACGAAGAAACCGTTGAACCTGAATCTGAAGGTTCATCGGAAACGGAAACTTGATTTGAAATCAATATGTATAATTACCTCACACGTTCACCACGACCTGTGAGGTTTTTTTTGTAATGAACATGAACGACTGGAACCATAAAATGATGCAACGCTGCCTTCAATTGGCTCGAAATGGGCTGGGAACCACTTATCCCAATCCGCTGGTCGGTTGTGTCATTGAAAACAATGGGAAAATAATAGCGGAAGGTTGGCACCACAAAACAGGAAGCCCCCATGCAGAAGCCCATGCCATCAATCAAATCCATGACAAGAAAATTCTGAAAGACGCTACACTTTATGTATCGCTCGAACCTTGTGCCCATTATGGAAAAACGCCGCCTTGCGCCGATTTGATTATCCGGCATCAAATCAAAAAAGTGGTGGTGGGTACTGAAGATCCTTTTTTGAAAGTAAACGGGAGAGGAATCCAAAAAATGAAAGAGGCCGGAATAGAAGTAATTACAGGGGTTTTGGATAAGGACTGCCGTGAAATAAACAAACGTTTTTTTACCTTCCATCAAAAAAAACGGCCTTACATCATCCTGAAATGGGCAGAAACTGCGGATGGATTTATGGCGACAATTAACAATAAACAAAAATGGATTTCCAATATATATTCCAAACAATTGGTTCATAAATGGCGTACCGAGGAACAAGCCGTTTTGGTTGGCACCACTACGGCCGAAATTGATAATCCCCAATTGAACGCGAGATTCTGGAGCAGCAACCAACCTGTTCGCTTGGTTTTGGACAAAGATTTAAAATTGAATCCCGATTTGCATTTGTGGGACCAAAGCCAAAGAACAGTTGTTTTTACCCAAATGGAAAAAGAAAATGAGCCTAATCGGGAATTTGTTTCCATCAATTTTGATGAAAATTTACCGGAATCCATTTTGGCGAAATTGTATGAATTCCAAATTCAGTCTGTGGTCATTGAAGGTGGTCTAATGACATTGAAAACTTTTATTGAAAAGGGTTTGTGGGACGAAGCGAGGGTTTTCACTGCGCCGCAAAAATGGGGTGAAGGCGTTTTCGCACCGAACATCCAAGGTGAGCTGATTGAATCAAAACAAATTTCCACCGATCAACTTTCCATTTACAAAAGATGAGTTTTTCTTTTTTAACCCTTTCCAAACCCATTGAAGAAATTGCTTTCAAAGAAAAAGGAAGCAAATTCATCGGATATGCTTATCCCGTTAATGACGAAAACCAAACCAAAGGAATCCTAGAGGACTTATGGCGGAAATACCCGGACGCGACACATATTTGTTATGCATATCGCATCGGTTTGGAAGGCGAACGTTACCGGGTGAATGATGACGGTGAACCCTCAGGAAGCGCGGGATTACCGATTTACAACCAAATCGTTTCCAAAGAAATAACCAATGTTTTGGTGGCGAGTGTCCGGTATTATGGCGGGACGAAATTGGGTGTAAGCGGTTTGGTCAAAGCATATAAGCTTTCTGCACAGATGGTTTTGGAAGAAGTCGAAATAATTGAAAAACATTTAACCCAAAAAATCCGTCTGGAATTCTCTTACGAAGACCAAGGAAGCGTGATGCGATTGGTAGACAAATTCCAAGCGGAAGTGATTTTCACTGAATTTACGGAGAAATGCCTCATTGAAATCAGGATTCGAAAGGAAATATTGGAGAAATTTTTTTCTGCATTTGAGCCACTTTATGAAGTCAAACTTTTACTTACCGATTAATTCATTCATCCGTTTAACCATGTATTTAGGGCATCGGACGGGGCGTCGGGTTTCCATGTCTACAAAAGCCAAGAGACAGTAACCGGTGGTGAGAATATCGCCCTTTTCATTTCGGATGGTATAATCAAATCGAATCCTTGCACTTTTGGGGATTTCCGGGATAGAAGTTTCAATCATTAACAGTTCATCATAATATGCCGGCCTCAGGAATTTCAAATTCAATTCCACT
The DNA here is from genome assembly GCA_023433225.1 of Bacteroidota bacterium. GTDB lineage: Bacteria > Bacteroidota > Bacteroidia > Flavobacteriales > Weeksellaceae > Moheibacter. The sequence continues at coordinate 9,264 of JAEZDQ010000055.1, forward strand.
ACCGGAAGCATCACGCCGCGGGATTCCAACTCTTTATAAGGAAGACCGACTTCCCGAAAGAATTCAACCCGAGCGACTTCGCAATAAGTGGCGTAATTTCCATGGTAAACCACGCCCATTTGGTCGGTTTCGCCGTATCTTACACGTAAAGAAATCGTTGATGAAAGCATGTTAAAGTGTTTGTTAAATTGATACAAAGATATTTTCAAAAAGTCAATACCCAATCTATTTTTTTTACTAAAAATTTATTAGCATTTTTGTTTCAAGTAAAAAATCTCCTACATTAGTAGAAAGATTAAGAGCAAGAACTGCTAAAACTAATTAAAAACCAAAGATTATTAAAAGAACTATGGGAAAAACTGCTGAATCGGTTTGGAAGAATTGTTTGAATTTTGTGAAGGATAACATTCAGGAACAAGCATTCAAGACTTGGTTTATTCCCATTCAACCTGTAAAATTAAATGAAAGTGTACTGACCATCCAAGTACCGAGTAAATTTTTTTATGAATGGTTGGAGGAACATTACATCAAACTGTTGAAAGTTTCTTTGCAAAAGGAATTGGGGAAAGATGCCAAATTGGTTTACAGCATTGTAATGGATCAGAAATACTCCGGGAAGGATCCCTATACGGTCAAAATCCCGAGTTCCAATAAAGAAAAAATCCTTCCTCAGGAAGTGGACGCGCCGATGCCTATCGACAGCAAAAAGGTGAAAAACCCGTTCATCATCCCCGGGTTACAGAAGATTAAAATCGATTCCCAACTCAATACAGGGTACAATTTCAATAATTTCATTGAAGGCGAAACCAACCGCTTGGCAAGGTCAGCGGGTAAAGCCGTTGCCAAAAGGCCGGGTGGGACTTCCTTCAATCCGCTTTTTGTTTATGGTGGAGTAGGCTTGGGCAAAACGCATTTGGCCCATGCCATTGGTTTAGAAGCCAAAGAAAACCATCCCGATAAAACCGTTTTGTATGTTTCAACCGAGAAATTTACCCAACAGTTTATAGAGGCTGTTCGCAACAATAACCGGAATGACTTCATCCATTTTTACCAGATGATTGACATTCTCATCATGGACGATGTTCAATTTTTGTCCGGAAAAAAAGCTACCCAAGACGTGTTCTTTCACATATTCAACCACTTGCACCAAAGAGGAAACCAAATCATATTGACTTCTGACAAACCGCCGGTGGACATCCAAGATATGGAGCAACGCCTGATTTCCCGCTTCAAATGGGGCCTTTCAGCAGACCTACAGGCACCCGATTATGAAACGCGATTGGCTATTCTGCATTATAAAATCGAGAAAGACGGCATCGAAATGCCCGAAGAAGTTTTGGTTCATATCGCTAAAAACATCAAAAGCAATGTGCGCGAATTGGAAGGTTGCCTGAATTCAATAATTGCGCAAGCGACGCTCAACAAAAAAGAAATTACTTTGGAATTGACCCAGAAAACTTTGGCCAATTTCATCAACAATACCCGAAAGGAAATTTCCATCGATTCCATCCAAAGAACGGTTTGTGATTACTTCAAAATTCCGCTTGATCAGATACAGTCCAAAACCCGGAAAAGAGATGTCGTGCAGGCTCGGCAATTGGCCATGTTTTTTGCAAAGAAATACACAAAAGCTTCCCTGTCCAGCATCGGCCATCAGATTGGGAACCGTGACCATGCGACCGTGCTTCACGCGTGTAAGACTGTCAAAAACCTTTCTGAAACCGACAAGGTTTTCAGGGGTTATGTCGAGGAATTAAGCCGGAAAATTTCTATAGATTAAATTTTACTCCGTCTACCATGAAAATTTTAATGGTTTGCCTAGGAAATATCTGCCGATCACCTTTGGCAGAAGGGATTTTACAATCCAAGTTAGGCGAAGATTTCTTGGTAGCATCTGCGGGAACAGGGTCTTGGCATGTAGGTCAATGCCCCGACAAACGGTCGATTGCGGTTGCGAAAAAATATGGAATTGATATTTCTACCCAACGTGCAAGGCAATTTAAAACGGGGGATTTTGATGAATTTGATTTGATTTATGTGATGGATCAATCAAACTATGAAGATGTGCTTTCATTGGCAGAAGATGACGTTCAACGTTCGAAAGTCCGCCTGATTTTAGAGGAGTATGAAAATGGGGAAGATAAAAATGTTCCTGACCCCTATTTTGGGGGAGATGATGGCTTTGAAGAGGTTTACCGTTTGTTGGATGAAGTGACCACGGACATTACATCCAAAATTTTCAAAAGATGAAAATCTATTTGATTCCGACGCTTTTGGGAAATGATGATTTCGAGCGAACCATTCCCAAATTCAATCTGAAAATTCTTGAATCCATCCGGATTTTTGTGGTTGAAAACGAAAAGTCAGCAAGAAAATTTATCAAAACCGTTCTTCCGGAAAAAAAACAATCCGAATTGGAAATTCATTTATTGGATAAAAGCACTACCGATAGCGAATTGTTTGAACTCAGCAAATTATTTTTAAGAAATGAAAATATCGGAATCCTTTCCGAAGCCGGTCTGCCTGCGGTCGCTGACCCGGGTGCACGTTTCGTGCGCTTGGCACATGAAAGCAATTTACAGGTAGTTCCATTGGTAGGTCCTTCTTCAATTCTTTTAGCATTGATGGCTTCGGGAATGAACGGGCAGCAATTTGCATTCCACGGCTATTTACCCATCGAGAAAATGGAAAGGAAAAAGGCCATTCAGAAACTGGAATCCGATAGCCATAAGAATGCTGTGACACAGATTTTCATGGAAACACCTTACCGAAACAATGGTTTGCTGGAAGACTTAATCCGCTTCTGTCATCCTTCCACCAGGATTTGCATTGCAGCAAATTTAACCATGGAAGATGAATTTATTGCTACTATGACCGTTAAGCAATGGGCACAAAAAAAGACGGACTTTCATAAAAAGCCCGCCATTTTTCTATTGGAATCTTAACGATTAATTCCCTACATCAGGAGCCTGTCCAATCAATTCCATGAATTGGTCTAACTTAGGCGTAATGATGATTTGGGTACGACGGTTTCTGGATTTACCGGATTCGGTGTTATTGTCGGCAATCGGGTTGTATTCCCCTCGGCCACCGGCTGTCAAACGTTTCGGGTCAACACCATGTTGGTTTTGCAAGGCTTGAACAACAGAAGACGCGCGCAATGTACTCAAATCCCAGTTGTTTCGGATGTTTGGTTTGCTAATCGGCACATTGTCGGTATTACCTTCAAT
>JAEZDQ010000039.1 GCA_023433225.1 Bacteroidota bacterium
ATTCGAACCTGCGAAGACATAGTCAGCAGATTTACAGTCTGCCCTCGTTGGCCGCTTGAGTATCTCCCCGAATTTGATGTGTCAGAGCCGGCAGAGGGATTCGAACCCACGACCCCGAGATTACAAATCACGTGCTCTGGCCAACTGAGCTATGCCGGCATCAAAATCTTCATTTTTATGTAAAAGAACAGTCCGTTTTTCTTTAACGGACTGCAAATGTACGAAGTTTTACGAATTCTCCAAATTTTTGAAAAAATATTTTTTCTGCTCTTATTTGTCTGCTATTTTCTCTTTTTTACGGATGATTAATTTCTTTAAGGTATCTACCGACAAATCAATACATTCTTCAAAAGATTGGCCTGATTTCTTTACGACGATATCATCACCCGGTACTTCGAGTTTGACATCAACGAACTTATTGTCTTTTTCGGATGTATTTTCTACTCTGAGGTGAACTTGCGCTGCGAGTATTTTATCATAGTATTGATCCAATTTGCCTATTTTTTTTTCAACGTATTCTTCTAATCCGTCTTTCGCGTTGAAATTTACTGTCTGAAGGTTAATTGTCATAATTTTTAGTTTTTTGGTTGCTCTCTGGGATGAGCTTGGTTAAACACTTTTTTCAATTGTTCTATGCTACTATGTGTATAAACCTGCGTGGCTGCCAAGCTGGAATGACCCATTAATTCTTTGACGGCATTCAATTCCGCACCATCGTTTAACAAGTGAGTAGCAAAACTATGCCTCAGTATATGAGGGCTTTTTACTTGCTTCGTACTGACCAGACTAAGGTATGAATTAACTATTTTATAAACAAGTTTATCGTAAAAAGCTTTTCCTTTGGATGTCAGAAAAAGCAAATCGGATGTGGTTGAGAACCTTTGGTTACGAGCTTCCATATAGTTTTCGAGTTGCGAAAGCAATTTCTCGCTTAAGGGAATCAGACGTTCTTTATCCCTTTTTCCCAATACCTTGATTTGCTTCGCCTCAAAATCCACATCTTGGAGTTTCAATTGAACCAATTCTTTCCGGCGGATTCCGGTCTGGTAAAACAACTCCAACACCAAACGGTCACGCATACCGATAAAATCGGTAGGGAAAATGTCGTCTGAATCGAATAAACAGGAAAGTTCTTCCTCGGAAAAAGGAATCCGGACTTGATTGTACTGCTTTAGTATTTTGAGGTGAGCGGCCGGCGAAGTCCCAATCCGCTCAATCTTCAACAGGAATTTATAATAAGCCCGAAGCGAGCTGATTTTTCGGTTGATGCTTCTTTCCGAAATTGAGTTTCCGGACAATTCCATCAAATAAGAACGAAGATGGATTTTAGAGGCTTTGCTGATGTCCGAACCGCCAGTTTCGCATTGATAGAATTCGAGGAATTCTTCCAAATCCCTTTTGTAGTTTAAAACTGTATGGGAGGAATATTTTTTTTCGAGTTCCAGATAATCCACAAACTTGGTTATAGACATAAAAAAAACCTGTTTCACAAAGTTAATCAAACTCCATGAAACAGGTTGTATTTTTTAAAGAATAATCTTATGCCTCTTCCCGGCTGATCATCTGTTGTTTGTATCTTGCCCTCAAGCGTTGTTGTCTATTGAGTACAGACGGTTTGGTGAATTGCTGACGGCTTCTCAACTGGCGCACTACACCGGTTTTATCAAACTTACGTTTGTATTTTTTCAATGCTTTATCAATGGATTCTCCGTCTTTTACTGGTATGATCAACATAATTAACTCTGATTTTTTAAGGCTGCAAATATATAAAAGTTTATTGAGTTCCCAAAATTATTTTGAAATGATGCTGGAAACTTTTGAATTTATAAAATTCATCTTCTTCCTTTATAGAATCGTGCGGCAATTTTATACAAAATATTTTAATCTTTTAGGATATTCCTTCCGATAACCAATTTCTGGATTTCGGTTGTGCCTTCGCCGATTGTACACAGTTTTGAATCCCGGTAAAATTTCTCGACGGGAAAATCTTTGGTGTAACCATATCCGCCGAAAATCTGAACAGCCTCATTTGCAATCCTCACACAAGCTTCCGAAGCGTAATATTTCGCCATTGCGCCCTCTGTCGTCATTTCCTTATTTTGGTTTTTTAATTCAGACGCTTTTTGAATCAAGAGTTCAGAAGCGGCAATTTCAGTTGCCATTTCGGCCAATTTGAAGTTAATGGCTTGGAAATCCGCAATCCTTTGTCCGAACTGGTGCCGCTCCATCGCATATTTTTTAGCGGCCTTGTAAGCCCCTTTTGCGATTCCCAAACTCAATGCAGCGATGGAAATCCTTCCTCCGTCTAAAATCTTCAAGGCTTGTTTGAACCCTTCTCCCACTTCACCCAAACGGTTTGCGTCAGGAACCTTGCAATTGTCAAAAATCAATTCAGCGGTTTCCGAAGCGCGCATTCCTAATTTGTTCTCTTTTTTGCCTGAGGTAAATCCGGGCGTTCCTTTTTCAACCACAAAAGCCGTTGCATTGTTTTTCGAACCTTTTTCACCGGTGCGGGTCATGATTACCGCCACATCACCGCTGATGGCATGGGTAATGAAGTTTTTGGCTCCGCGGATAACCCAATAATCTCCTTCTCTTTTGGCGGTAGTACTCATTCCGCCGGCGTCAGATCCGGTATTGTGTTCGGTCAAGCCCCAAGCACCAATCCACTCGCCCGTGGCCAGCTTGGGAATCCATTTCTGTTTTTGTTCCTGGTTTCCAAAAGTCAAAATATGGTTGGTACATAAAGAATTATGCGCTGCAACCGACAAGCCGATGGACGGATCCACTTGTGATATTTCATCGACAATCGCCACATATTCATGGTAGGAAAGTCCGCTGCCGCCTAATTCTTCCGGAACAATTATGCCCATAAAACCCATTTCGCCGAGCTTTTTGAATACATCGACGGGAAATGTTTGGGATTCATCCCAGTCCATTATATAAGGTGCAATGTGCTGGTTGGCAAAATCCCTTGCAGTTTCAGCGATCATCTGAAGGTTTTCGGCTGTATTGTAATTCATTGTTTTTCTATTTGGATTGCGGGCAAAAATAAGGATTTTTTTTTTGTTGCTTATTTTTCTAATCAAATGTCAAATAGGGTTCGATTTCCGCAAATTTCTCATCGCTGATGGAATAACATTTCTGAAGCGTGGCCGCATCCTTAAATTTCCCGCCAAGCGACTTTTTGTAATTGAAAATAGTATTAACCTGCTTTTCTGAAAAACCCAACTCCATCCATTGCTCCCGGGTCAAATCATTGGGATTGAATTTTTGAATGGTGGAGGGTACGGGAGGTTGGGGTTCGGGATTATTTTCCTCAACGGAAACCATGGGTTCCGGGAAAACCATATAAGGTTTCATTTCAGCAAATTTTTCTTCCGAAATGACAAAACATTTTTGAATTTGAGCCATTGAAGTGAATTTTCCACCCAAACTTTTCCTGTATTTGAGAATCGTCGCGGCTTGTTTATCCGAGAAACCAATCGCCATCCAGTCTTCTTTGGAATAATCATTCGGATTGAATTTTTTATAATTGATTTTCTCTTTCTCTTTTTTGGGATAAGAAAAAAAACCATCATCGCGCTTGGAATTTTTATCGGAAAATTCAGGCAGTAAAATGTGTGGTTTCATCTCACGGAATTTTTTATCGCTAATGACAAAACATTCTTTCAATTCTTGTTTCGATGAAAATTGACCGCCTAAGGATTTTTTGTATTTGAAAATTACCGCCACTTGTTTGGGCGAAAATCCCAGTTTTTGCCAATCATCTTCATCCAGCGAATTGGGATTGAAATTTTTGAGTACTACCGGAACGGGCCGATAGAAAGAAAATTGGGTGGGTGTAGAATCAATCCGCTGTTGCAAAGCGATGAGTTCCGCAGGAACCTCAACCGGTTCTCGTGGTTTTTCGTCTGATTTCAAAAACCAAATCCCCCATTCGGACAAAGCCAAAAGCAGTACCAATGCAGCAATCCCCATACGTTGGGGTTTCGTGTACCGAATACCCTTAATGCCCTTCATGCCAATTTATTATGAACCTCTAAATTAAGCAATTTATAAATGTGATTGAAAAATATTTGGAAAAAATATTTTCGAAATAACTCTTTATAAGATATTCTTAAAAAAGATTCAAAAACATAAAAAAGAAAAAATTACAGATCAAAAACCGATTTCCTTCTCACGACAAATCCATCTTTGACCCATAAGAAAAATGCGAGTATCAAATAAAAACCGAAAGTTATGCCGAGCGTGACAAAAGAAAGGTAAATGTAAAGCAAGCGCAGTTTCGAAGCACGGACCCCGAAGCGGTCAGCTATGCGAGAAATTACATTGAAACCATTAAATTCCAAAAAATTACGAAGCTTATCGAACATTTTTGAGTATTTGTAAACCGATGCTGCAATTTAAGCAATTTTTCAAATCGCAATAATGTCTTTTCAATTCCAAATACGCTTGTGACTCAAATGCATTTTGGGCATTCAGACCCAATTTTGAAAATTCTTGGATAATGGTGTTCTTTTCAGGCGGCAATGAAACCAACAAATCGATGAGTTCCTCATTGATGTCTTTCCCGAGAGATTTGGCATAAGCAAATTTTACCGGAACAATCACATTGATGATTATCCTTTCGATGAGTTCTGAACTGATTTTCTTATCGGATTTTCGTTGACTTTCCTTTTCGAGCGTAAAATGGTTTTCCCAGAAACCCGGCAGTACCAAATCCGAAAAAACAGGGTAGATTTTATCGGCAGATTTGCTTCCTGTCAGAAAGGTAAAAAGATTTGGATAACGGCTGTAAACTGCAGCCAACTGTGCCAATCGGACAGTAGGAAAACCAGGAGGGCGCAAGCGGAAAAATTTAAAAACAGAAGCACTGAGGGGATACAAATTGTATTTGGCTTTTAAAAATTCATATTCATTTTGCAGGGATTTCACATATTCATTATGGGATTGAGTTTCCAGAAATCCGGCTTGACCGAGGAACAAAGCTTGCAATTGTTCGGGTCGGTTGCGGACTTTCTGCAGGACTTTGAAATCAAAAGAATTCGCCCAATCCGAAAAGGCTTCTGCATTGATTTTCAAACCGAAGGCATAGGCTATTTTCTTGAATAATAATTCCTCCCAATCTTTTCCGGTTTGTAAAAACTCCTGTTCGGTTTCATGGACTTTTCGCTCCAATCGCTGGACAAAAATCCTTTCCAACCAGAACTGGACCGTTTCGCGAGAAACTTCTTTCAGGCTGTTTTCGCAAGGAATAAATCCTCGGTGCGATTCCAATAATTCTTTGTAATTGAACAGGACTTCTTTGGGAATATAGTTTTTCAATTCCAAAGTCGGGATGTTTTTGTCTTTCAGAAACTCTATTTCTTGGTCGTGTTCAAAAACAACATGCAAAATAACGTTGGAATAACTTTCATCCGTTGAATGCTTATGCAAATCCCAATCGGAAGATTTGACGTGGATTTCCACATTTCCCGCCCACAAAGTTTGCCCGATTAAAATTTGGGATTGAAAGAAGTCCGGCCCCGAATCCTTGGCATTCCATTGGCCTTTTTGTGCGATATGAAGTTTTTCACCCGCTGTGGTTTTGAGGTGTTGGGATTGGAACAATTGGAACTTCCAAATAAAATGTAAAAACTTCTCTTTCAAAGCGCGGCGAATTGGAACCTGAAAGTTAGAAATTTTTTACAAATCTTCCGAACCTTTTAATTTTTCTGCATTTTCCGCCAATTTCAGCGCGTCAATCATTTCCTGAATGTCACCATTCATAAAATTATCCAGATTGTAAATGGATTTATTGATGCGGTGGTCGGTCACGCGGCCTTGGGGATAATTATAGGTGCGAATTTTCGCGGAGCGGTCGCCGGTAGAAACGAGAGATTTCCTTTGGGAGGAACGTTCCGCATGTTTCTTTTCGTATTCGATTTCGTATAATTTGGTTCTGAGCATTTGCAATGCTCTTTCACGGTTTTGGTGTTGCGAACGGGCTTCTTGACAAACAATGACGATGCCGGATGGTTTGTGGGTAAGCTGGACCTTGGTTTCCACCTTGTTTACATTTTGGCCGCCCGCACCGCTGGAGCGAGCGGTTTGATACTCCAAATCAGCCGGATTGATTGCGATATCGACTTCTTCGGCTTCGGGCAAAACCGCTACAGTAATAGCCGAAGTGTGAACACGTCCTTGGGATTCCGTCTCGGGGACGCGTTGAACGCGATGGACACCACTTTCATATTTCATGGTTCCAAATACGGTAGAACCTTGCACTTCCATGATGAGTTCTTTGTAACCTTTAGCGGCACCTTCATTGGCATTCAAAACTTCAAATTTCCAACCGCGTTCCTTGAAGTACATGGTGTACATCCGGAAAACGTCTTCCACAAATATGGCCGCTTCGTCACCACCGGTTCCTGCACGAAGTTCTACGATAATGTTTTTTTCATCTTCGGGGTCTTTGGGGATGAGCATGAATTTGATTTCCTCTTCTATCTGAGGAATTTGATGAAGTGCTTCGTCTTTTTCTTCTTTGGCTAAAGCTATCATTTCGACATCTGATCCATCGGCGATGATTTCATCCGCTTCATTGATGACATTCAACAAGGCTTCGTATTCCTGTTGTTTGGATACATAATCTTTCAGGTCGGAATATTCTTTATTGAGTTTGGCATAACGGGCTTGGTCTGAAATGATGTCCGGTTGGATGATCAAATCAGCCACTTCATCGAACCTTTGTTTAATCGCTTGGAGTTTTTCCAATAATCCCTTGTCTGCCATCCTGAAAATTTGAGGAGGCAAAGATAAGGCTTTCGGAAAAAGCAAAAGTAGATGCCCAGTTATTTCTCCCAGATTTGTGGATTTAAAACTGCATTTCAATCAGGATTATGTGTCCTGAGGTTTTATTTAATAATAAAAAAAATCCCCCGGCGGAACCGAGGGATTTTCAAGCTATGAATTACTATGAATTATTTTTTAACTACTTTTTTGGTTTCGGTCATTTTACCGTCTGTAATGGTTACTACATAGACACCTGAAGCCAATTCCGAAACGTTGTAAGTGGAAATGCCTTCAAAAGTTTTAACGGTTTTACCAGTCATGTCGGTTACGGTAACCGTCACATTATTGGCATTGAATTTAGAGGATAAGTTCACGTTAAAGGTATCCACAACCGGGTTTGGATAAATGGATGAATTGTTTTTATTCAAATCTGAAACACCCATTGAACCTGTTGTTACTTTGAAGTTATCTACCATGAACATATATGCATCGTCAGAAACACATTGGATTGCGATCCTAACAGTCTGATTAGCATAAGCATCAAGGCTTATACTAAAAGGCAACCAAGTTTCCCAAGAGTCAGAAATCATGCCCGACTCAATTTCCGTAAAATCACTTGTAGATGGAACTCCATCTCCTACGTAGACCAATACGTTAAACATTTCGTACCCATAGGTGTCAGATAATGATTTGTGAACAAACTCCAAAACATTCTCATTTGCACCTAAAGTGATAGCCGGACTAACCATCCAATCATCATTCATGCCCCCATTTGAAGCCCATGCTCCCATATATTTCTCCCCACCATCAATTGGATCAAAATTTCTGTTTTCTGTTCCACCAGATTCATTTGTCACACCTGAGGTAAGAAAGTTAAAAACCATATATGCTTTGGGATCAAATTGATTTGGGAATTCTCCACCTCCTCCGGAGTATGTTCCTAAACCGTCTACGTCAATCATTATCCAATCACCAATACCATCAATAATAAAATCTTCATAAGATTCAAAATCGTCTTCAAATAATACAGTTTGCGCATTCGTTACCGAAAAACCGGCTACCATTGCCAAAGAAAATAAAAGTTTTTTCATTTTTATAGTTTTATTGTTTCGCCAAAAATAAACATTCTAACTTAATTAAAAAATTTTAATCTCTTTTTAATAGCCGGTTTCACAGAATTTATTTGGTAAAAAGCAATTCACGGTATTTGGTCAGCGGCCAGATTTCATCGTCCACCATCATTTCCAGTCCGTCAATGGCAGTCCGGATTTGCTCAAAAAACGGTATTACTTGGTTGCAATAGGCTTCGGCTCTTTGGTAAGAGTCCTTATATGAATGGGATTTTTCCTTTTCGGCCAGTAATTTATCGGATGAAGATTTAATCGTTGCGATTTTTCTCGAAATGGTTTTGATGATGTCGATTTGCTCTTTGGCCAATTCTTCAAATTCGGACTCGGTGAAAATATCTTTCAGCCCTTGAACGTTTTCTATCAATTTATTCTGGTAATTAATGGCCGTGGGGATGATATGGTTACGTGCCAAATCGGTGAGCACTTGGGCTTCGATATCAATCAGCGTAGAATATTTCTCCAATTTGATTTCATTCCGGGCCTGAATTTCCCTTTCGGTTAAAACGCTGTTTTCCACATATACGTCAATGTATTTGGGATTTAATTCCACTTTGAGTGCCTCGGGTGTGGTTTTGAGGTTGTTCAATTTCCGCTTGGCAGCTTCTTTTTCCCAATTCTCGCTGTAACCGTCACCTTCAAATATGATATTGCGGGAAGTCTTGATATAATCCCTTAACACGTTGAAAATCGCTTCGTCTTTTTGAAGCCCTTTGTCGATTAGTTTGTCAACTTCGGTTTTAAATTTTTTCAATTGATGCGCAACAATCGTATTCAATACCATCATTGGTTCGGCGCAATTTGCCGATGAACCAACGGCGCGGAATTCGAATTTATTTCCGGTAAACGCAAAAGGTGAAGTCCGGTTGCGGTCTGTATTGTCCAAAAGAATTTCCGGGATTTTCCCCACAACATTGAGTTTTATGTCGGTTTTTTCATCGGGCGACATTTTCCCTTTACTCACTTTTTCGAGTTCATTTAAAACTTCGGACAATTGGGAACCGATAAAAATCGAAATGATTGCTGGCGGTGCTTCATTTGCGCCCAATCGGTGATCATTGCCCGCCGTTGCAATCGCACTTCTGAGCATATCACCATAATCGTGAACCGCTTTGATGGTATTGATAAAAAAAGTGAGAAATTGCAAATTCTTTTTCGGGTTCTTTCCCGGGCTGAGCAGATTTTCGCCGGTATCCGTACTCAGAGACCAGTTATTGTGTTTCCC